>JAQBHM010000099.1:0-2843 GCA_032127795.1 Bacteroidales bacterium
GATTATCCGCCTGCCTTCCCTGAATGCCAGGCTTCTGACGGTTTTCCAGTCTGTATCTGTTCTGAGGCATTTGACAAGTTCGAGGAAGGTATGCTCACCCTCAAACCTGACTATGGAATCAAGTTCCGGCATCAGCCGGAACAGGTCATCGGGGTGCAGGCTTGCATAATAACCACCAGCTGTAAAGTGACAGTTAATTCCTCCTTTTCTCAGGTATCTAACAAGCCGGGCGAATTCTTCTATATGAACTTCAAATAATACGGAGAATCCGATAACAATCGGGCGATGCCTTCTGATGCTTGCCAGAATCTCATCACTACCATACCTGAAGTCTATCATCCTCGTTTCTATGCCTGCCCCCTTCAGTACAGACATGAGATAACCCACCCCCAGGTTTTCTTCTTCTCCGAAGGCTACAAGAAAAACCGGATGTAAAGAGAGCGTCAAATCTTTTTTTCCAGATTCTCTAGTTCTGCGATTACTCCGTCAATGAGTTTCATTTCCGCCTGGGCGCAATTTCTCAAGTACTCTAAGTGCATAATTGCAATAGCCTTTTGCTGTGCTGCGCTCAGTTCAGATGTTGTCAGGTACCTCAAAGCATCCATAGGGAATGGTCTGGGGAAAGGTTTAGAAAATTCCATGTCATTTGTGTTTGTCATGATTTTCATTTTTAGGTTAACACAGTGAATTTTAAAAAGTATTCTTTATTTTTTTTTGGTCATAGCCTTTATTTCAGGCATTTCTGACAGGCTTTTCCAGGCAGGATCAATCTTAAGAAGGTTCAATGAGAACCATGAGGGATTTCTTAGAAGATATTCCACCTGCCGGGCGGCATTCGAATAATCGCCTGTCATTACATAGATCTTCGCCAGGTTAATGATCATGTCATTTTTAACCAGGTTGTCATCACTGGCAAGCTGAACCGCTGTTTTGCCGGCTATGACAGCATCGGTTTCATCTCCACGGCCGGCATAGGCCAGACCGCAGCAGCTGTATGAATAACAGTCGTCAGGGTTTTCCATTATCAGCATCTTATACAGGACGAGGGCAGAATCATAGTATGACCTTGTCATCTGTTCATTGTCAACCAGGCTGTATACCAGTGCGTTCGTAAGGTATCTCAGACCCGGATACTCGAAGTCATCATCCGTAGATGATCGCACCTCATTCAGAGCATCCTTGTATCTTCCCTCGTAGATGTTGAGGAGGACCTTATAATACTGCTGTCTTTCTCCTGTTCTTGCCACGAGGGTATCCAGTACTTCCCTTGCCTTAACTGTGTTTCCGTCTTTCAAAATGTAAGTTTCTATCATGTTGGTATAGGGTCCTGACCAGCCCGGCATCACTTCGGTCGCCTTCTGAAAAAAGGCTATCGCGGTATCATAACTGTGCATGCAGGCAAAGGAACTGCCTATATTGATGAGTACGATGGCATCCTGCGGTTCTTCTTCGATAACTTTCATTATCAGATCCTGTGATCTTTTCCAATCGTCCATTTTGCGGTATACCATGGCCATGTAAAACAGAGGTTTATAATCAGCCGGATTCATCTCTGCGGCCATACTGAAGTGGGAGAGTGCTTCACGATAATCTCCGGTACAGTAATAGTTGTAGAACCCAAGTGCAACCCGGGCATCTGGCAGGTCGCTTTCAAGTTCAAATGCTCTGTTTGCATCAGCCCTGCATTTTTCAATGTGGGAAGTATCAAGCTGTCCGGTTTGGAAACCCCATGACCGTGCAATGGCACGCCTGGCATATGCAAGGGCAAAGTGGGGATCCTCATTTATTGCCCTGTCATACATGGAAAGGGCGGAAGCAAAACTTATAGAGTCAACGAATTTGTTGCCGGCCAGGAGATAGTACAAAGCATTATCAGAGAGGACATTGGCTGTAAGGTAGTCTCTATATGCGCCTGCAATTCCGGTAGGATATTTTTCAATACGTGCCTTTTCCTCAGGCGTGAGCACCGCCTGAAGAATGGAAGCAGTCTTAATAGCTATGTCTGTCTGCATGCTGTGCAGGGTATTCCATGTCCCTTCAAAAACATTGCTCCAAAGCTGTTCATCCTTCCGTGTATTGATAAGTTTGACCGTTATCCTCAATATCTCGTTGAAGATCTGATAGCTGCCCTCGATAATATAGTTGGCGCCAAGTTCCTGTCCGAGATCAGGAATTGATTTGGTCGTTGCCCTGTATCTCATGACAGAGGTTCTCGGCCGCACCTTCAGATCATTTATTTTGCAGAGCTGTGAGATAACCTCCTCGGTCAGAGCATCTCCCAGCCAGAGGTTTTCTTCATCAGCACCGATATTTTGGAATGGGAGGACTGCTATGGATTTTTCGTGCAGCTTACCTGAACCGGACAGTATGCCGGTGAATTGTGACAGAGCATAAACAACAGCGGCAACCGCGATTATTATCAGATAGGGGAGAAGAGTTCTCCGTAATGCCACGGGGCTTCTCATGCCCGTTCTCGTCCGGCCCCTTGACTTCAGTTCCGGCTCTTCCCAGGACTCTTTCTGACCATGTTTTTCTTTATGATCCGGAGGATGATCTGACTGCAGGGCGGAGATTATCTCTTTTACAGCATTGGCCGTTTTATTGATCTGGTTTCGGTATCTGGTACCGTACTGGTTCTTCTGTTCGTCGTCAACCGGGGTAAGAGGCCTGTTGACCCCCGGTTCCCTGTAGATGAAATCAATAGCCCTGAGTATACCTCCGATCTCACTTTCAAGCAGTTCTCTGTCTTCAGTGTCGAGCTCATGGATACGGACAGGCAATATCCTGCTTGCCACATTGCCACTGTGCAGCGTGACTTTCAGCCCGAACCTGCCTGCGTAGGC
>JAQBHM010000100.1:0-2934 GCA_032127795.1 Bacteroidales bacterium
CGGTGGTCAAATTTAGCGAAGGAGCCAGACTGAAGGGGAGCGTAGAGCGTAGAGTAAAGGAGAAAGGAGAAAGGAGAAAGGAGAAAGGAGAAAGGGGGCCGAGCGTTAAGAATTTGACCGGTGGTCAAATTTAGCGAAGGAGCCAGACTGAAGGGGAGCGTAGAGCGTAGAGTAAAGGAGAAAGGAGAAAGGAGAAAGGAGAAAGGAGAAAGTTGAGAGGTCAGCCTTTGTACTCTTTGACGGTTATGCGGCCGGTGACAGCCAGAAGACCATTGAATGCAAGTGCCTTGAGTTCGTCCTCACCGGGGTAAACTATTACCGGAGCAAATTTCTGAACCATTGAGGTGATCCTTTCAACATGCACTTTCTGATATGCCAGCCCTCCGGTAAGGATAATAGCGTCAACCTCCCCTTCAAGAACTGCTACCATAGCTCCTATCTCCTTGGCAACCTGGTATGAGGAACCCTCCCTGATAGCCAGGGCTTCCACGTCACCCCCGGCGGCTTTCTCGCAAATCTCCATGAAGCTGTTGGTGCCAAGGTATGCTACCATGCCTCCTTTGCCCGTGATCATATCTTTGACTTCATGAAAGGTATACCTGCCGCTGAAGCAAAGCTCTGCGAGCTGCCCCGCCGGCAGTCCTCCTGAACGCTCAGGCGAGTAGGGACCGTCACCGTTAAGTGCATTGTTAACGTCAACAACTCTTCCCTTCCGGTGTGCTCCGACACTTATTCCGCCTCCCATATGTGCAACGACGAGGTTCATATCTTCATATTGTCTGCCCAGGGAGGCAGCATAAATCCTGGCCACTGCCTTCTGGTTCAAGGCATGAAAAATGGATCTACGCCTAATAAGAGGATGTCCTGAGAGACGGGCTACCGGCTCCATTTCATCAACAACCACAGGATCAACTATATATGCCTTTGCCGCCGGAAGGCCTTTTGCTATTTCATCGGCTATAAGGGCGCCCAGGTTACTGGCATGTTCACCGTTACGCGCCTCGGTGAGGTGTTCCTTCATCAGGCTATTGACCTCATATATCCCTGATTCAATAGGGTTTATCAAACCTCCCCTGCCAACCACGGCAGCAATCCCGGCCAGATCGGTCTTTTCCCCCTCAAGGTCCTTCATAATAAGATCATGCCTGAATGACATCTGATCAATAATTCTTTTGTAAACCTCAATTTCAGTCCTGCTATGTCTCAGCGTCTTCTCAAAGAGCAGTTCCTCGTCTCTGTAAAGGGCAAACTTTGTTGATGTAGATCCGGGGTTAACGGCAAGTATCAGTCTTTCATCCATGATATCAGTTTTTCCCTGCTGCCATGAGGCATGCCAGTGCAATGCAATAGTATTTTGAAAGTTCGCTTTCGCTTCTTGACATCAGGACTACAGGTTTTGTGGTGCCGCAAATCATCCCGGCAAGTTCTCCTTTTCCGAACAGCATCAGGCTCTTATAGAACGGATTGCATGATTCCAGTGACGGAAACAGCAGTATATCGGCATCGCCCTCCAGGGGTGTTGGAATCCCTTTTATCCTGACGCTCTGCGGATCGCAGGCAAGAAAGAGATCTACAGGACCATCCATTATGCAGGGAGATATCTGACCTCTTTCAGCCATCTTGCACATCACCGAGTAATCGAGTGTATTGGGAAAATGATCACTTACCTTTTCTGAAGCTCCTATAAGTGCAATTTTGGGTCTTGGGATACCGAACCGTCTTGCCATTGTGAGAGCATATTCAGCCATTGCCACTTTCTGCGGAAGGTCTGGAAAGGGTATTACGGCAGTGTCTGTAATGAAGAGGAGTTTCTTATAGGCAGGTATCTCCACGGCACAAACATAGCTCATTACAGCTTTGGGAACCAGGAGGCCTTTTTCCCTGTTCATCACCGCCTTCAGGAACTTATCAGTTCCCACGAGGCCTTTCATTACTATATCAGCCTCTCCCGCAGAGGTCATCTCCACTGCCATGGCGGCGGCACTCTTCTCATCGTCAGATTCGATTATGGTAAAGAGCGAGGGGTCTGTCCCGGTCTCACGGCAGACTTTGATTATCTCATCCTTGCGACCAATCATCAGGGCTTCGGCAAAGCCTTCATTTACAGCCCTGTTCAGTGACCCGACTGTATTATGATCCTGTGCCCAGGCTACCGCTATCCGGTATTTTCGTCCGGCACCCCTGACAGCGTCAGCCATTTGCTTCAGGCTTGTGAACATATTAATCTTTTTTGGTAACAGCAGCAGCCAGCAGGATGCTGTCATATTTGGCCTGGTCCGAGTCGCTTCTGGAAGTTAACACGATAGGAACTGCGGCGCCCAGGATTACTGCTGCAACTTTGGCATGGGCAAAGAAGACAAGAGATTTATAAAGTACATTACCCACTTCAATATCAGGCATAAGCAACAGATCAGTATCCCCTGCCACATCGCTCCTGATGCCCTTGTGATTGGCACTGTCAAGGCTGATGGCATTGTCAAATGCAAGTGGCCCGTCAATGATGCAATGTTTTATCTGGTCTCTCTGGTTCATCTTTGAAAGCAGGGCAGCATCAAGTGTGGCCTGCATATTCTCAGACACCATCTCTACAGCTCCCAGCACAGCAACCTTCGGCATATCCACTCCCAGCCTGTTAAGGCAGGCAACCGAATTGTTGACAATTGATATCTTGTCCTGGAGATTCGGGGAAATGTTCATTGCTACATCAGTGACAGCTATCAGCTTGTGGTAAGCTTCTACCTCAAATAATGCAATGTGCGAAAGCAGCGCACCCGTCCTGAGCCCCCACTCTTTGTTCAGTACCGCCTTAAGTAACGTTGAGGTGCCAACTTTACCCTTCATGAGTATGTCAGCCTGGTTGCTCCGGACCATTTTAACAGCTATCTCTACAGCCATCTCAGTATCAGGCTCATGGATCATCCTGACACCTTTGAT
>JAQBHM010000101.1:0-10205 GCA_032127795.1 Bacteroidales bacterium
CCGCAGCATCGGATGAGCCTCCGCCGAGGCCGGCACCTACAGGAATAACCTTGTGCAGATGGATCTTCAGCCATGGAAAATCAAAAGACTCACGCATAAGCTTCACCGCCCTCAACACAAGATTATCATCCGGAGCATTATCTTCCATGACGCCGGTAACCTTCAGCGAGTCAGACCTGCGACCGTCTTTCCTTACAACAAACTCAAGAGCATCAGCGAGACCGACAGGATAAAAGAAGGTCTCAATGTTGTGAAAGCCGTCAGGTCTTTTCTCAACAATCCTCAATCCTATATTTATCTTCGCTTGCGGAAAAACAACCATGAAGATCCTCCTCTATAAGACATCAAAAATATACGAACCTTTTTAAATATCATCTATTTTTGAAAATATATCCGTTTTCAACATCTTTTTAACACTCAGATGTTTGAAACAAAAGAGAGGTTGATCATTGGCGGTGGCGGGTTATTGTTAAATTTGATTTCTGCAGCACGCTGCGCCCATTTAAGCTAAATATTTATATTTCAATAACATACAAAAATGCCACAGCCATCATCCAGAAACAGGCAGGAGAAGAAGTCGACAGTAATGGTTATTCCCGAGGGGGGGCGTATTCCGCCGCAGTCTCCGGAAATGGAGGAGGCTGTTCTCGGAGCGGCCATGCTTGAGATTGAAGCCGCAAGGATGATAGTTGACATTCTCAGGCCGGAGGTATTCTATTCAACGGCGCATCAGAAGATCTTCACAGCGATAGTAGAGCTGAACAAGCGTGATCAGCCCATTGATCTTCTCACAGTCACCCAGACACTTAAGCGCACCAATGAGCTTGAAGAGGCAGGGGGTCCGGTATATCTCACAGAGCTGACGTCAAAGGTCGTTTCCGCAGCCAATATAGAGTATCATGCGCGAATTGTGCTGCAAAAATACATACAGCGTGAGCTGATCCGGGCCTCTACCCTGATACAGAACATGGTGTATGAAGATACTCTGGATGTGACCGAACTTCTTGACAAGAGTGAAGATGAGCTTTTTCGCATTGCCGAGGGAAATATAAAGCATGAAGTGGCCCCGATACACGAGGTTATCAAGATGGCCCTTGCCGATATTGAGGAGGCAGGGAAGAAGGAGGATGCCCTGGTTGGTGTCCCTTCCGGGTTTACAAAACTTGACAGGCTGACTTCCGGATGGCAGAAGTCAGAACTTGTTATTATTGCTGCACGTCCCTCAATGGGTAAGACAGCCTTTGCACTTACTATGGCACGTAACATGGCAATAAATCACGGAAAGAAAGTTGCCATTTTCTCGCTGGAGATGGCTGCAGTGCAGCTTGTCAACAGGCTTATAGTCTCGGAGACGGAGATACCCGGTGATAAGATTAAGAACGGGCGGCTCTCTCCTGAGGAGTGGTCGCTACTGGAGTCGCGCATCAAATCACTCACCGAGGCTCCCATTTACATCGATGACACCCCCGCCATTTCAGTCTTTGAGCTGAGGGCCAAGTGCCGCAGGCTGAAGGCTCAGAACAAGCTGGATCTGATAATAGTTGATTACCTTCAGCTTATGACCGGACCGCCTGATGCCGGCAGCCGTGAGCAGGAGGTGAGCTCCATTTCACGGTCACTGAAGAGCATAGCAAAAGAGCTGGCTGTGCCGGTGCTTGCACTCTCGCAGCTGAACAGGTCTGTGGAGACCCGCGGAGGAAATAAAAAACCGATGCTCTCAGACCTCAGGGAATCAGGTGCCATAGAACAGGATGCTGACATGGTGGTCTTCATACACCGTCCGGAGAAAATGGGGGTTACCCAGTTTGAAGACGGGCAGTCGACCAAAGGTCATTCTGATATTATCCTTGCAAAGAACCGTAACGGTCCTACAGATGAAATTCTTCTCTTCTTCCGTGAAGACCGCGCCCTCTTTGTGGAGCCTGATGACTTTGCTCCTGATGTCTCCATCCCTGCAGGCAAAGCCTCCGGAGTTTATACCCTGGGTTCAAAGATGAATGATGATCTCTCGGCAGATTACAGTGACTTTTCAGGCGAGGATAACGGGAGGAAACCCTCCTTCTGAGCGGCTACCTGAAACTTAGTATGAACCTGAAGCCCAGACTCTCATATTTCAGGTCACGGAATCCGGCATAGATGCCCGCCTCTGCCATAAAAAATATCTCACTTATGGAGTAGCCTGCTTCCATATAAAATCCGTAATGAGGAGTCCATAACATGTCTGCACTGAGATTCTCCCGCATAAGTGTCCTGCTTAAGACGGGCAGACTCTTTAAGAGCAGATAAGGTGTTGTATACATTATATGAGCTTCGGCGAAACCCTCAGGAGTGACCAGAGAGTAATATTCTTTGAGGTGGAAGGCATCCTGATAACTGTTCAGAAGAATGGGAGAAGCCTGTGCATTAAAATAGTGAAGATCCTGCAGTTGCAGGTTTTGGCCGTTAATGAAACCGCCAGCGGAAAGGCTCCACCGTAATTCACTGAAGGCAGCGAACTTTGAACTCCTGGATACCTCGGCCCTGAGAATATCAAAATGTCCATGAAGGGTATCATTGTAGTTATAGCCATGTTCATAGAGAACCCTGAATGTAGGCCAGTCAGACCCGGCATTTATCCTGGTCCCGTTCTGAATACGGTAGCGCTGTCTTGGAGTATAGCTCAGTTCAGCGGTCAGGGAAACATTGCTGTGGTTGACGGAGGTTAAAGCATTGAAACCCTCAACCTCTCCTTTGACCAGGAGATTGTCAGGCAGGTTGACAGTATATTCATTGTCAGGATGAAAAAAAGAGAACGATGTTGTGTTTTCAAGTGCCTCTCTTCTCTCCCACATGGCTGAGATACTCATATTCAAGCCATTGGCCAGATCGCCCCGATGACCTGCGGTAATAAAGGTGCTGTTATAGAGCTTCATCCAGTTCTCCCTGAAGAATAGTGAGGATATTGTATTCAGAAAAGGAGAGACTCCGTTGGATGAGAAGTCCCTGGAATAATGCCCTGCCCTAAGGAAAAATGATCCGGAGGTCATGGGGTCATACAGCATGTTGGCTGAGAGGTTCCACATAAGCCTTTCACGACTGAAGGCATACTTTACCGACGGGTCAAGTGTCAGCCTTCCTTTTTTCCCGGTTTTAGCTGAGAAGGTCATTCCGGTTCCTATAACAAATCCGTCAACGGTATTGAAAGAAGCACTTTTGAGATCAGCGAGACCGTTGAAAGAGAGGGAAGTCTTCTTTGACAGACTCCACCGTTTACCGCTCAGGAGAGATTTTATTATCGGACCTGCCGGCCCCTTGTTGGTGTTCTCCTGCCTGCCCCCCAGATTTATATTTATCGATGAGCTGTCGCGGTGTGCCAGGGTGAGTGAGTCGTTAACAAACCGGGGCAGGCTTTGCTTTTCTTCTGCTGAAAGAGGTATGGGACGTATCTCTTCCCAATAGGTTGAATCCTTGCGCAGTGCGTCTTTAGCAACATCATATGTTGTCAGGTCTTTTATCTCAAGTGATTCTTTCTTTGCTCCGTCAGCAACATTCTTCTCATTCAGTTTTGAGAGTTTTGCCATATCTCTGGCGGTAAGCTCATCCTTTGAAAAGATCCTCTCTATCTCTTTTTGCGTTTCGGTTTTTTCCCCGGGCTTTTCATCCCGGGTGGCGGCGATGCCATATACAGAAGGCGGTGACAGCGACCAGTCAGGTTCAACCTCGAGATATTTTACGGCACTTGAATATGAACCTCTGGCTTTTATGCCAAGGAGTGAAAGATTCATTGTAAACTCATGACTTACAGGCAACCAGATGCCCTCTTCAACAGGCGTGAACAGTTGCTTCACACCGATAGTGCCGGCCATGTTTTCATTTGTAAGATCCAGGCTGTGAATAGCCCATATATCTTCAATGATAAAGATGGTTCCTTCAAAAAGCTGCTGACTCCTGCGCCTTGGCGTAACCTTTATCTTGTCAATGACAAAGTCACCCTGGGTGGTGGAACCCATAAACTCAAAAGTATAATGCGAAAATGCATTCGGGGCAAGGGGTGATATAGCGATATCGGCAATGACAGGCTGATAGAAGCTGGCTTGAAGGTAATCCATCGGGGAGGCCTGGTTTTCGTCTGAGGGGATGTTTGACCGTGATGATATTACCTTATGGACATACCTGTCTGGGGCCGTGAAGGTTATAATATTGACTGACTCAGTAAAATAGTACTCTCCCTCTTTTATTTGTGCCTCGTTGGCCTCCACCTTCATCTGCCGCTTTATCATTTTCGGAAGTTTTTCAATTTTACCTCCTCCCTTGATATATACCTCTGCCTTATACATTTTGACCTTGTTGAGATGATAGGGTGCCATCCCAATCGCTTTGCGCATTATAAAATATGCCGGGTCTTTGCCTGAAGCTGAGACCCTCACAGCAGGAATCTCATAGTATTGTTCCGTCAGTATTATATCATGGTTTGCCTCAGTGCCGGTGATTTCAATCTTTTCAGTTACCGGGGTATATCCAAGGAATTGATAATTAACAGTATAGTTTCCAATGGGTATTATCAGCTCATACAGCCCGTCCTTATTTGTGGTAGTCCCCTGGCGCAATTCGGTAATATAGACAGAAGCATATGCGAGTCCGTTTCCCCCGCTGTCAGTTACTTTGCCCTGTAAAACCTGAGCGTTAATACCTGCAAAGGGAACCAGTATCAGCAGTATCAGAATATGCTGTCTCAATCTCATCAATCTTCTTCTTCCGGAGATTCCCCGGTGTGTTCTTTATCTGATGCTCCGGCGACGATGATCACAAATTCGCCTTTCGGGGCTTTAGCAGTGAAGTGCCCGATAACAGATGACAATGTACCGCGTACTGTCTCCTCGAATTTTTTGGTTATCTCTCTCGAGACAGAGACACGCCTTTCAGGGCCGAAGATTCCGGCAAGCTGCCGGAGGGTCTTGATGACCCTGAAGGGTGATTCGTAAAATATCATAGTACGTTCTTCTCCGGCAAGAGAAAGGAGTCGCTTCTGCCTTCCTTTTTTCTGTGGAAGGAATCCTTCAAAACAAAATCGGTCGCAGGGAAGTCCTGAGTTTACCAGTGCAGGAAGGAATGCAGTGGCGCCAGGCAGTGATTCCACTTCAATATCCCGCTCCAGACAGCTTCTCACGAGAAGGAATCCGGGATCTGAGATGCCCGGTGTGCCGGCATCAGAGACCAGAGCCACAACAGTACCCTGATCTATCCTGTCACAGACGGCTTCCACGCTCCTGTGTTCATTGAATTTGTGATGCGACTGTAAAGGGACATTTATATTGTAGTGGTTTAACAGCACCCGGGTGGTCCTTGTGTCCTCAGCGAGAACAAGTCCTGCTGATCCCAGCACTTCAAGAGCCCGGATGGTTATGTCGCCCAGGTTACCTATCGGCGTGGGAACAAGAATTAGTTTACCCATCAATATTGAATTTTCTGCGCACAACATCAACAAACGATGATTGTGCCGCCGGGTCTGATCCCATTACGGTGCTTTCGTCGAGGATCCTCATAGCCTCTCCCAGTGATGCTGCCGAGTTTAGGCGTCTTATTGTGTCATGGTAAGCTTTGTTGTCTCCGCTGAAAAGTTCCCTGATAAAATAGAACCTGTCATTAATACCTATAGCTGCAGCTATGTCTGCGATGGGCCTGGCATTCATTGCTGATGTTATCACCGCATCCTGTCTTACAGAAGTAACCTTCTCACCAAGCCTGCCTGAATCACTGAACCTATCGGCCAGGATTGCCTTCAGGCTTTCTGGAATCTTTGCACGTACTGTCTCATTGATTTCCCTGAATTCCTCTGCCTTAACCTCTGCCTCAGCCTCTGCCTCTGCCTCAGCCTTTGCCTTTGCCTCAGCCTCAGCCTTTGCCTCAGCCTCAACCTCTGCCTTTGCCTTTGCCTCTGCCTCAGCCTTTGCCTCAGCCTCAACCTTAGCCTTAACCTCTGCCTCTGCCTCTGCCTTAAGCTCAGCCTCAGCCTCATCCTCTTCCTTCAGTCTCGGAAGGAGGGCGAGCAGTTCTGTAGCGCTCCTGATTCTTGAACGTGCGAGCTCTATTTCGGCAATATATGTCCCCGGTGTTGCAGACAGCTGATCGAGCAAAGCACGAGCTTCCTCAAGATCTTTTTTTATTATACTGACAGCTTTAATGAAATCCATCCCACTTATTTTTTTTATAACGATCGCTTTTCCTTATTTTGCAAAAGTAACTATTTATCATTTGTACCTGAAATAATCAAATCTTATTATTGAACGGTGCAACCCCGGAAAAAGTATGGAATTTCTTGAAAACTCGGTAGATAACGCCGGCAAACGAGGCTCGGTTGAAGTGATAGCCGGCTCAATGTTCTCCGGCAAGACAGAGGAGCTTATCCGCAGGCTGCGCAGGGCAAAGTTCGCAGGCCTCCGGGTTGAGATATTCAAGCCTTCCATTGATATCCGGTATTCAGAGACGAAAGTTGTCTCCCACGATGAGAATTCGATAATGTCAACTCCGGTTGAGAATGCCGCTTCGATTCTTCTTCTTACCTCAGGTGTTGAGGTAGTGGGTATTGATGAGGCACAGTTTTTTGATCAGAGTCTTATTGAAGTGTGCACAAAGCTTTCCGATTCCGGAACCAGGGTGATTGTTGCAGGTCTTGACATGGATTTTTCCGGAAAACCATTCGGCCCGATGCCGGCGCTGATGGCTGTTGCTGAATATGTCAGCAAGGTGCATGCCATATGTGTCAGGTGTGGTAACCTGGCCAATTATTCGCACCGAAAGACAAAAGATGAAAAGGTTGTGATGCTTGGTGAAAAAGACATCTATGAACCTCTCTGCAGATCGTGCTATATCAAATCAGTAAACAGGTGAACAGGTGAATATTACTGCCTTACAGCTTGCAGGCATCACCGGTGGCGAGTTGCACGGTAATGCCTCAACCTCCTTTAACGGTATAATGACTGACAGCAGGTCGTCAGGCACCGGCCGTGATATGCTGTTCATTGCCCTACGCGGCCCCAATCATGACGGACACAGGTTTATTGCTCAGCTATTTAGCAGGGGCGTATGCCTCTTTCTGGTTGACACTCTTCCTGATGAAACCGGATCCATGGCCGGCGCCACATTTGTAAAAGTCTCTGACACCCTTGAGGCTCTTCACAGCCTGGCAGTATGGCGCAGGAATGGATTTCACGGTAAAGTGATAGCCGTAACGGGCAGTGCGGGAAAGACAATAGTGAAAGAGTGGCTGGCGGAGGTACTTGGTACTACAGTTAATGTAATACGAAGTCCTAAAAGCTATAATTCTCAGATAGGAGTAGCTCTCGCATTATTAAATATCGATGACAGGTATGATGTGGCAGTTATTGAAGCGGGCATCTCGAAACCGGGTGAGATGGAAAGACTGGCATTGCTCATCAAACCCGATACTGTCATCATCACCAATGTGGGCGATGCTCATGGGGAGAACTTCAGCGGGAAGGAGGCAATAGCCGCTGAAAAGCTTAAGCTGGCATCAGGTGCCGGGTTGATCATTTACAATGCCGATGACAAAATGATAAGTGACGAGATAGCGGCTCACTATGCCGGACTCCGGTCATTCACATGGTCGCTCTCATCTACTGTTGCCACGCTCATGGCTGACAGCATTGAGAAAACAGATAACGGTGTTTCACTCCGCTGTTTGTCTGGCGGAGACACTTTTATCGCCGCAATACCCTTCTCTGACAGGGCCTCCGTGGAGAATGCCGTCACCGTTATCGCCGCCTCTCTTTCAGAAGAATTGCCGGCAGAGAATATTATATCGGCCACCTCAGTCCTGCCTGCGGTTGCAATGCGCATGGAAGTAAAGAAGGGGATTAATGGATGTACCCTGATAGAAGACTATTATAATTCCGATCCCGGTTCACTGGGTATGGCTCTCGACTTCCTCAGCACCCATGCAAGAGGAAGGTCCACTCTGATACTCTCTGACTTCAGACAGATAAGAGGTGATGAGAGGTCTCTTTACAAAGGTGTTGCCGAAGCAATAAGGCTTGCCGGAACAGACAGGTTTATAGGGATAGGGGAGGCCTTGTCACGACAGAGATCCCTTTTTGCCGATGGTTCTCTCTTTTATAATTCAACCAATGAATTTACAGAGACCTTTCGCAGCTCTGCATTCCGTGATGAGACTATTTTGATGAAGGGAGCGAGGTTTTTTGGTTTCGAGCGTATAAGCAGTCTGCTGGAGCAGCAGCTACATCAGACCAGGCTGGAGATAGACATGAGTGCGGTAGTGCATAACCTCAATGAATTCAGGCATGTGATTGGTCGCGGTACCCGCATAATGGCAATGGTCAAGGCCTTTGCCTACGGATCAGGGTCGGCGGAGATAGCCTCACTGCTTGAATACCACCATATAAGTTACTTTGCTGTGGCGTATGCTGATGAAGGGGTTTCTCTGCGTGAGGCCGGCATCACAACCCCGGTGATGGTGATGAATCCTGATGCCAGTGTGGCCGAGCTTATGATACGCAATAACCTCGAACCTGAGATATACAGCCCTGAGTCATATGACAACTTTGTGAAAGCGGCTGTGAAACACGGTCTTCTTCAATATCCCATTCATCTTAAGATAGATACTGGGATGCACCGTCTCGGATTCGGGCCGGATGATGTTTTAACCCTGTCGGAGAAACTGCAGAAAGAGGAACGGCTGAAGGTGGTATCAGTCTTCTCACATCTTGCTGCCAGTGAAGATGCACGATATGATGACTTTACACATATGCAGGCTGCACGTCTCAAAGCCATTGCCGGTACCCTGCGGCAGGCCCTGGGATATGATTTTATCCTGCACCTCCTAAATTCATCAGGCATATGCCGCTTCCCGGAATACCAGTTTGACATGGTACGAACGGGGATTGGGCTTTACGGTATAGGAGACTATAAAGGTCTTGTGCTAAAGCATTCAGGCAGGTTTCTTGCCTCGGTATCACAGGTGAGGGTCATTCCTGCCGGTGACCCTGTCAGCTACGGCTGCAATGATGCGGCCGGTCATGTCCGTGAAATAGCCGTGATCCCGGTAGGGTATGCTGACGGACTCAGACGCTGCATGGGCAACGGCATGGGCAACCTGTTTATTGCCGGCAGAAAGGTCCCTACAGTGGGTAACATCTGCATGGATATGTGCATGGCCGATGTTACAGGGCTTAATGTAAGGACAGGTGATGAGGCCGAGGTGTTCGGACACAATCTGCCGATAGAGGAGATGGCAAATCAATGTGACACAATACCCTATGAGGTGCTGACATCAATTCCAGCAAGAGTTAAAAGAGTCTATATCAACGAATGATCAGCCCAGGTGACTTATCTTTTCAAGTCTACCCGTATCAACAATCTTTATCTTTTTGCCTTCAAGAACAATAACTGATTCAGTGGCAAACATCGAAAGTGTCCTGATGGCATTGGAGGTGGTCATGTTTGAGAGACATGCCAGGTCTTCCCTTGAGACATATGCCTTGATGGTCTTGCCGTCATTCTCAAAGCCATAGGTGTCACGAAGCACTATCAGTGACTCAGCAAGTCTTCCCCTTATATGTTTCTGTGTCAGAGAGACGGTCCTTGCATTTGAGAAGGTCAGATCAAAAGCCAGCATTCTCATCATCTGCATGGCAAGATCAGGATTTCGCCTGAGCAGTTTCAGGAAAGTGTTTTTCTCAAAGATGCAGACGGCACTCTCTTCAATAGCCACAGCCGATGCTTTGTAGTTGCATCCTGCTATAATTGCTGTGTATCCTATCAATCCCTCTGGCCTGACCATACGTATTATCTGATCACGGCCCCCGATACCCTCCTGGAAGACTTTTACCTTACCCATGGCAAGACAAAACATTCCTGCCGGCTTTTCTCCCTCATTGAAGATGATCTCTCCCCTGCGGAAAAGGGCATAAGTGTGATTCTGTACCAGCAACTCCTTCTCTTTCTCCGGCAGCTCTCTGAGCATTGAAAATGATCCTTCAAGGCATTGCTCGATATAAGGGTTCTTATAATCCATTTTGCATATGTTGAACAACATATGCAAAGTTATTAAAAAAGTATAGCAAAATAGAAATTAACACTTTTTAACATACACATATACAGGCAGTTGTAATGGCCACTGAGAGAGAATTTTATTGATTGAGAAGAGCATTGATATTCCTCTCCGGGAGATAATAAAAGTCATAAATATA
>JAQBHM010000102.1:0-2632 GCA_032127795.1 Bacteroidales bacterium
AGTAATCCCGGGAGTCATAGCCTCAGGCCCTGATCCGAATATCCCGTAAGGTACTCCTGCATCCCTGCATTTCTGTCTGATCAGGTGAATAGCCTTCATCACCCGGGGATGTTTGACCTGTCCCGGGAGCCCCATACTTGCTGACAGATCGTAAGGCCCGATGAAAATTGCATCAATTCCTCTGACATCCAGAATTGAATCAAGGTTTTTCACAGCTTCAATATGCTCAATCTGAGCCATAATGATAAGGTCACTGTTTGCGCCGGTCATATACTCATTAAAAGACTGTCCGAAGCTATGCGCCCGTGTTAATCCTACACTCCTCTGGCCCTGAGGAGGATATTTTGATGACGATACCATTTTCTCTGCCTCTTCACTGGATTTTACCATGGGGACCATAATACCGTCACAACCGGTATCCAGCACTCTTTTGATCCAGGTCTCATCATTGCAGGGAACCCTTACAATGCGGAGGATCTCACTTCCGAATACAGGAAGAGAATTCTGCACCTGCTCGAGAGATAACACGGAATGCTCCATGTCTATCATGACCCAGTCAAATCCCGCCCGGGAAATCATTTCAGCAACCTGGAGTGATCCGTTGCTGTAAATTGTACCAATGAGCTGCTTATTCTTCTTTTCTTTCATTATGAGTCTTGCTAATAATTTCCATAGTCTGATTTTATGATTCTGACATTAAGTGTTATGCCAGCCAGGTATTCAATTTCAGTACATGCCCGTTCAAATCATTATGCTCTTTAATACTCAGAAATATTTGCCACCATTAAAATGTGAAAATAAAAATATGACAAATATACTTTTATCCAAAAATGTGCATCAGTAAGTGACATATAATCATACCGATTAAAGGAGAATTGTTTTAATTGCACACGAAAAATCAGTTCCTTCACGTAGTATAATTTAAAGCCAGGAGAAATCACCATCAGATGAGAATGCCGGGAACCATAAAGCTCTTCTGCCTGTTGTCGGTCTTTTTCCCGGGCGGAAAGCTGTACTCTCAGGTGGTGATCAATGAAATAATGGCTTCCAATGCCACTTCACATGCCGATACCGATTATGGCACATACTGCGACTGGATAGAACTTTACAACACAGCTGGAAGTTCGGTTGACCTGACCGGATACTTTCTTTCCGTCGATTTCAACAATTATTTCAAGTGGCAATTTCAGGCCGGATCAGTGATTCCCGGAAACGGCTATATGATTGTCTATGCCGATGGTTCGGGTATGGGTCTCCACACTAATTTTAAACTCGAGAAGGAGAGAGAGCAGGTCAGTCTTTGACACAACGGACAGAATACCCGTATTGCATCTCGCGTTCAAACCGGCCGGAGGCTTTCATGTTATAGCCCAGGTAACGAATCCAGTGGTGGCCAGGGGTACCTGCTGTTGAGGTATAGAAACCTGCCCAGGTGTTAAAATATGCAAACCCAACATCACCGTCAGAAGATCTTCGTACTCCTACCGCCAGGGCCGTAAAACCTGAACTGTTGTCAGCCCCCGAGTTAGGGGCATCCCAGTGTGTCAAAGCCTTAAGGTGCCCTCCCACATTTTCAGCCTCACCTCTGTCTCCTACAAGGTTGGCTTCCGACTGGTTTAATCCAAGAGCAAGCTCCATGTCAATCCACTCTGCATCGGTAGGAACATGCCACCCGGTCGGACAAAGTCCCCGCGTGTCCATTACTGCATATCCGTTATATAAACCACCTGATGTTGCTTTATTGCCGGCATTGTTTTCCCACCAGCAAAATGCCGGAGTGACAAGTACCTTCCATTGATCTGCGTCCGAAACCAACGGAATGTCTGATCCATCCCTGAATCTCGTGGTCTTCAGGTTTTCCTTCATCCAGGTATCAGTACCAATGACAACGGTATTATAGACATTACCGTCAATGTCAGTTAATGCATCATCCTTCTCCTTTTTACAACCGGTCGCCACAATTAAAATCACAGCAGCCGTCAGGAGCAGATAAACTGAAAATCCAGAACTCTTTTTCATGGGGTTTTTGGTTTAAGAATTAATAAATTTTTAAGCCTAAAGTTGTCACCATAGTTGATGCAGTCTGCAACAGAACTAAATTTATGAAAAATAATTAACAGCAATAAGGTTTTTATGATTTTTTTTATGGTGCAATCATAATACTGACAGCACATTAAATATCTGAGCAGAGCTGAGTCTTACTCAAATATCAAAGGCATATTTTGTAAATATGTGAATCGGTCTTTTTTTGCTCCTGCAGTTATTTCTATGCTCCGCAGTAGCCCACTGCTATAAGTATCAGAGACACCGATCCGGCAGTTTTGCTCAGGTGCAATTATATTTCGCCCGATCTCTTGAAATACTTTGATTCATTCCTGGGCAGGAGGTCTCCGGAAAAGCGTTTGATCTCTCCTTTTGTCGGAGTAATAATGACATCGGCATAGGTGCCACCGGTTTTTTTCAGTGATATCTCCACCTTTGCAATTATGTAGAATCCTCTTAGTTGCATATTAATCTTGATATTGCCCTTTTTGTCGGTAACCTGGTTGAAATCTGATACGGTCAGTTTATTAGTGAACCCGTTACCTGAAATGATCTGTCCCTGCAAGAAAACAAACTCTTTCTCATAAGA
>JAQBHM010000103.1:0-3634 GCA_032127795.1 Bacteroidales bacterium
AGGAGTTTAAAGTGCATGAGGGCATTAATGACGTCAGACTGAGCATTGTCACTACACTGTCAGCAGGTTATCGTTTCCACTCCTATTATGAAGGTACCCGGCAGAAACCTGATGAGCGATTCTGCATAATACCCTCATTAGGTATTGAATGGAGCAGGAAACATTTCGGGGCCAGAGCCGGACTGAGTTATCTTAATACCCCATTCTACCAGGTATCACCTCTGTGGTTCAGCCTTGGATGCTCTTTCAACCTGTCGAAGCAAATTCCCAGAGCGCCCGGTAAAAAAATCAGAATTTACAACTATGAGTAACCGTAATCTCTTGATAGTTTTCCTTTTGCTTGTAATCTTTTCATGTGAAAAGGGTTATATCACTGATTGCAGAGAGTGTTCAACAGACGGCATTGGGGATGTGAAACTGAAATTATACATTGGATCCACATCATATGATCCTGCATCCCGACGTATAACTGTCTATGAGGGGGCAATTGAAGACAGCCTTATCTTAAGCAGATTTTCCACCCATGCGGGTTATATCGAATATGATGCATTGCTTTACAAGGATTATACGGTTACCGTTGAATTCGTTCGCAATGGGAAGACTAATATCTCGATTGATGCTGCATGTCCCCAGTTGCGTTATGATGAGAATACATGCAACGAACCCTGCTATTATATTTACGGTAACATCATTGATGTCAGGCTTCGCTATAATTACTGATGACAGGTTATATCAGAACCTGAGGGTAAGCAAGATATGACGCAGTTCATTCGGGGTAAGTTCATCATGGATCTTTCCCGCATCTGCTACCGAGATCTTTCCTCTTTCTTCCGATACAATTACAACCAGTGCATCAGTCTGTTCTGTCAATCCTATTGCAGCTCTGTGTCTCATCCCGAACTTTGCGGGAAGGCTTGTCTGATCCGTTGAGGGTAGCGGACAGCGTGCGGCAAAAATCTTCCCGTTCTGAATAAGCACGGCTCCGTCATGAAGCGGTGATCCCTTATAAAAAATTGTCTTCAGCAACTCATCAGTGACAAAGGCATTTAGCAACTCTCCACCTTCCGAATATATATCCAGGAGACTTGTACGTCCAATGGCAATTAGTGCACCTGTACGGGCATTGGCCATTGTCTCAACAGCCCTGACAATCTCTTCAACAACCTGGTTAGTATTCTGATCAATGACCCCTGAAGGAAAATACTTGTCAAATGAGAATCTGTTTCTGCTTATGTACTTGTTGCCTATTGATAGAAGGAACCTCCGTATCTCCTGCTGAAAGACAATGATCAGTGCAATGACCCCCACTCCTATTACCTGCCCCAGGATAGCACTTATCAGCTCCATATTCAGAGCCTTTACTACCAGCCAGAAGAGGTAAACGAAAAAAATTCCAAGTGATATGCTGAAAGCAGCCGTTCCCCTGATAAGACGGTATAGCTGGTAGAGAATAGTCGCTACCATCACGATGTCAATAATATCCAGAATTGTGATCTTAAACATTGAAGAACGTGCAGTTACGGCAAATTTAGCAATAATGATCGAAAAGGTTGCCGTCAGGATAAATCTTTTCAAAAAGTTTAACCACCTCCCTTGCTTCCTTAACATCATGGACCCGGAGAATAGAAGCACCCTTCATCAACGCTGTCATATTAAGTGCCGCTGTTGCCGTAAGCGCATCCGCCGGAGTGATCTCAAGAGTTCTCCATATCATTGATTTTCGTGACAGTCCTGCCAGCAATGGAAGAGAGGTGATTTTAAATTCCTCCAGTCGCCTCAGTATCTCAAAATTATGATCCGCCGTTTTTCCAAAACCAAAGCCCGGGTCAATAATAATATCCTTCACCCCAGCCTGATGCAGTACAGTAATCCTCTCCGAAAACCAGGAGATAATATCAGTCACAACATTTTCATAACGGGGTGCCTTTTGCATTGTTGCAGGAGTACCCTGCATATGCATCATGATATAGGGAACATTCAGCCTCTCCAAAATGGCGAACATTCTTTTATCCATTTCTCCGCCGGATATGTCATTTATTATGTCAGCACCGGCGCTGCTTACAGCTGCTTCAGCCACAGCAGATCGGTATGTGTCAACTGATATTACCGCTTCCGGATGGCGGATCCTGATAGCCTCTACAGCATTACATACACGCTTTTTCTCTTCCTCCTCAGGCACCTCCGTGGCACCTGGCCGGGTTGAGCAACCCCCAATATCAAGAATATCCGCACCCTCACCAAGCATCTTGTCAGCAATTTTCAAGATGTCACTGATGCTTTCATAACGGCTGCCTTCATAGAATGAGTCACCCGTTACATTAATGATACCCATCACCCTCGGTCGCGCAAGATCAAAAAGACTGCCCCTTATATTTATGAACATATACCTGTTAATTTTAGCTTAAAGATAGTTATTGAAATGATAACAGGCCCTCAGCAACGGTTGGGGCCACAACTTAAATAACCTATATTTGCCGTAATCATTTATCTTCTGTCTTTTGAAGTGTATCTGTTTTTCATAATTAAACTATTAACCTATGCAGACCATCGACTGGGCTAAGGAATTAAACGTTGCAATTACAGTCTCCGACCTGGAGGGTAAAATAATCTATATGAATGAGAAGTCAGCAGCCACATTTGGCAAGTACGGAGGCATGAACCTTCTCGGAACCAACCTGCGTGAATGTCATAAGCCCGGTTCATGGGAAAAAATTAGTGAAATCATGAGAAATGACACTACCAATTGTTATACGATTGAAAAAGACGGTATAAGAAAGATGATCTTTCAGGCTCCGTGGTATGAACAGGGAAAGTTATCAGGACTGGTTGAACTATCTCTGGAGATTCCGTTTGTCATGGACCATTTTATTAGAAGCTGAACCGGGCTGACTATCCTGAAAGAGTGTTCATAAAATCAGGATATGCATGGGAAGCCTGCTTCACATTAATATTTATCTTTAAAACCTAAGTGTTACTGATCCTGGACAGTCAGGCAGGTGCAAATATCAGGAATGAAATTAATAGTCATTGAAGGATTGGACGGGGCGGGCAAATCAACGCAGATTGGGATGCTCAAAGAGTGGTTTGCAGAAAGAAAACTACAGTGCAGGTACCTGCATTTTCCAAGGACAGAGGCCCCTTACTTCGGTGAACTTATCGCCCGGTTCCTGAGGGGTGAATATGGTGACATACATCATGTGGACCCCTATCTCGTTGCGATGCTCTATGCAGGAGACCGTAAAGACGCATCACCTATGATAGAAGCCTGGCTTGCTGAAAAATATTATGTTATTCTTGACAGGTATACCTATTCCAATATTGCCTACCAGTGTGCAAAAACCGGCTCTCCTGAAGAAGTCAGACGTCTCAGGGACTGGATCCTGAATCTTGAGTTTGACCACTTTGCAATCCCCAGGCCAGATATAAACATTTTCCTTGACGTGCCTTTCAGGTTCACCGAACAGAAACTCAGCGACCATCGTCACGGTGATGACAGAAGCTATCTTCTGGGTAACCGTGACATACATGAAAGCAGCCTTGACTTTCAGAGGGAGGTCCGTAATACTTACCTGTCAGTGGCCGAAAATGATAACAGCCTCCAGGTTATCAGCTGCCAGGATGAGAATTCAGAGAT
>JAQBHM010000104.1:0-10611 GCA_032127795.1 Bacteroidales bacterium
TGACTGTTCTCATCAAGGACAGGGACAACTGTCAGTTTGTGCCTGGCAGCGAGAGAAATAACATCATACAGGTGACGGGTGTCAACCACAAATGGTTTGGGGAGTGACAACTCATGATTGCCTATCGGCTCCTCCGGCTGATTCATGTCATATATATCGCTGTCAGAGATGAGGCCCAGGTAATCCAGTTCATTAACGATAGGCAGATGTGACACCCTGAATATCTCCATCCAGTTAAGTGCAGTCTGTGCCGTATCTGAAGTCTTCAGAGAGGGAACCACATCTGATATCATCTCTTTTGCGATCATCACTTGAATCAATTAATGACTAAAAATACAAAAAAACTGCAGATCGTTGTAACTTTGCCGGCAGAATAAGAAAACGGTCAGATGACAAGGTTAAGTGTAAACATCAATAAGATTGCAACATTAAGGAATGCCCGCGGAGGCAATGTGCCAGATGTGAGGCTTGCAGCGATAAAATGTCAGAGTTATGGTGCTGAGGGCATTACGGTCCATCCCAGGCCTGATGAGCGGCATATAAGGTACCGTGATGTTTATGAAATCAGGGATATAGTGACAACCGAGTTTAACATAGAAGGCAATCCGGGAAAGGATTTCATAAAACTTGTTTACGATGTACTTCCGGATCAGGTTACCCTTGTTCCGGATGCGCATGATGCGATTACCTCCAATGCAGGATGGGATACCAGGGCTCACCTCTCCTTTCTGCAGGATGTCATTGGCGGCTTCAGGGAAAAGGGTATACGCACATCTATCTTTACAGGCACTGATATTGAGATGATTGAGTATGCCGCCAGGACCGGCACCGACCGTATTGAACTTTACACTGAGCCTTATGCTTTATTATTTCCGGCAGACATGGATGCTGCTGTTGCCCCTTTTGTAAGAGCAGCAGTCAGGGCGCGCGAGCTGGGGATGGAGTTGAATGCAGGTCATGATCTCGACCTTAACAACCTGCGCTGGCTGCATAAACATATTCCTTACATCAAAGAGGTATCAATAGGCCATGCCCTGGTTGCTGATGCCCTATACTACGGGCTGGAGAATACCATCCAGATGTATCTGAGAGAGTTGAAGTACGAGGAGTGATTACCTGAGATGCTTCTCAATGATGGTCTTAAGCACCTCTATCCCTACAATATTATCACCTCCGCCCGGTATAATAATATCAGCATAGCGCTTTGAGGGTTCAATAAACTGCAGGTGTGAGGGTTTTACTGTCTCATTGTACCGTGCCAGAACCTGCAGCACTGATCTGCCACGTTCTATTATGTCTCGCTGAATGACCCTTCCCAGCCTGTCATCAGCATCAGCATCAACAAACACCTTTATATCAAGCATTGACCGCAGTCCGGGATCCGTAAGCACCAGTATTCCTTCCACAACAACCACATGTGCCGGGGATACAGGTATAGTCTCGCCCGAACGGAGGCAGGTAAGGTAGGAATATATGGGCATGGCTATAGGTCTTCCTGCCTTCATTTCAGCAAGATGGGCCATCAACAGCGGGAACTCCACAGAATCAGGGTGATCAAAATTGATCTTTTGCCTCTCTTCAATTGATATGCCCTGGTTATCCTTGTAATAACTGTCCTGCGGGAGTATTACCACTTCACCGGGGGGAAGCATTTCAATCAGTTTTCGAACAACCGTCGTCTTTCCTGAGCCCGTCCCTCCGGCAATTCCTACAATAAGCATAAATTGATTATTTTTGTATCAAAAATAGCAAAATAAATACATGATAAAACACATCGTCATCTTTAAGCTGAGCCCCCCTTATACCAGGGAGGAAAAAGATGCCTCGGTGAATAAGCTCAAAGAGATCTTCGGACCCCTGGGAGAGAAACTGGGATTTCCTCTCGAATACCGCACAGGCGTCAATATCCTTGAAGCGGATCATGCCGGAGATTTTGTGATTGACTCACTCTTTGCTTCCGCTGATGACCTTAATGATTATATTCTGAGCAGTGAACATAAGGATGCCATTGCCAGAGCCTCGGCTGTCAGAAAGACAAAGCTCACTGTTGACTATACCGTATAAACCATGAACACCCTGTATCCCCTTAAATTCAAGCCTGTACTCAAGGAGACAATATGGGGAGGAAGTGCTCTTCAAGAGCGATTTGGCAAGGAAGGGAGCCCGGAAAAGAACATAGGAGAGAGCTGGGAGATAATGGGAATGGCCGGGGAGAGTTCGGTTGTTGCCAACGGTTTTCTCAAGGGTAACACACTGGAAGAGATCATTGAAATATATATGGGTGACCTGACCGGTGATGCTCCTTTTGAGAGATTCGGCAGCGAGTTCCCCCTTCTTATCAAGTTCATCGATGCCCGTGACACACTCTCGATACAGGTTCACCCCGGTGACAGGCTTGCCTTTGAACGTCATCATGCCTGGGGCAAGACTGAGATGTGGTATGTAATGGAGGCAGGCAGGGATTCATTGATATATACAGGTTTCAGACACAGGACTACAAAAGAGGAATACCTGAAACATCTTGATAACAGGAGCCTTGATGCTCTCATAAATTCTACTGCTGTCAAAGCGGGAGACGCCTTCTTCATTCCGGCAGGCATGGTTCATGCCATTGGTGCCGGGGTCATACTTACCGAGATACAACAGACTTCTGACATCACCTACAGGATCTATGACTGGGACAGGGAAGATGCCGCAGGCAACAGGCGTGAGATGCATACTGAGCTGGCTCTTGACGCTATCAATTTTGACCTTGACCAGACAGGACTGAAAAGGGAGGTGCCGCAGGTTAACCAACCGCTGCCGCTGGCCGACTGTAAATATTTTCATACTAACCTGATACGTATTGACTGTCCTGTCATCAAAGACTACAGCCTTACGGACTCATTTGTAATTTACATCTGCACTGAGAGCGAGGTTCTCGTTGAATGTTTCGGAAACACGGAAAGAATATCTGCCGGTGAAACTGTTCTTATTCCTGCTTCGGCAGATAATGTCACCCTCATACCCCTGGGCACGGCAACCCTTTTAGAAGTATTTATTCCATAAAAACAGAAAAATATGAAACCAGTAGTTACTTTTTTTATGACAATTCTGATACTTGTTGCATTCTCATGCACTGGAGGCTCCTCCGGTGACGGCAGCGATAGAAAATCAAAAGCCCAGCATGCAGCTGACACGGGCTTCACAGGTACGCGGAGTTATACGAAGGGAGGATTGATTGTAAAAGAGGTGCACTACAGCAACGGCATCAAGGAAGGATTGACGAGGACCTTCTACCGCGGAGGTGCTACCGAGCAGGAGATAATGTACAGTGACAATGCCCTTAACGGTGAGGCAAAATGGTTTTACCCGGACGGGAAACTGTTCAGGGTAACACCCTATGAAAATGACACTATTAACGGCTCGCAGGTACAATATTACAAGAACGGAAATATTAAGGCCAGGATAAATTATATTAACGGTATAAGGGTTCCCCAGCTTGAGGAATTTGCAATGTCAGGAGCAAAGATCACCAATTATCCTGCGGTAACTTACAGGGTGGAGGATACATACAATTCAAAAGGAGTATATAAGATCTTCATTGAGATGTCAGACCTCACTGAAAATGTCAAATATTACAGGGGTGACTTTGTGAATGGCCTCGCAGATCTTTCTGTATGTACGCCACTGCTGCAGACTGCCACTACCGGTTACCTCAACCTGAAAAAGGGCGAAGTCACTTCGGCGGATTCTGTAACCGTTATTGCGGCTTACCTCACAGGATATGGAAACAGGTTATATTACAGGCTGGCGATTCCGATTCCCTATAAGGACCTGAACTGACATTTTTATGCTGAAAAAGAAAAGAGAAGTAGCATGATAATTAAGAGCGCCACATATGTGACCAGCAGTGCCCGCATAAGCCAGTGCCCTCCCCCTGATATGCCGGAATATGCCTTTATTGGACGCTCAAATGTCGGCAAGTCCTCGCTGATCAATATGCTCGTCACAAGAAAAAAACTGGCGAAGATCTCGGGCACGCCAGGCAAGACACGCACCGTAAACCATTTTATCATCAATGACAGCTGGTACCTTGTTGACCTGCCAGGTTACGGTTATGCAAAAGCATCACAGAAACTGAGAGAAGAATGGAGCAGGCTCATTACAACCTATATAACAAAACGTGAAAATCTTGTGTCACTCTTTGTTCTTATAGATGCACGGCATGAGCCCATTGCTTCGGACCTGGAGTTCATGGAGAAACTGGCGGCGAGCGGCGTGCCTTTCGTCAGAGTCTTCACAAAAGCTGATAAAGCAGGACAGAGGGAGGTGGATAAAAACCTTGCGATCTATAATAAGGTAATGCTTGAAAAATGGGAGAGCCTGCCGGTCACTTTTATAACATCAGCTACAAAAGGCAAGGGCAGGGAAGAGATACTTGACTATATCAGTGAGACAATGATATTTTTCAAAAAGGAGGAATGATTGAAGCTTAAATGTTATTTTTGCAGCACCAGATTGTAATAACCATTTAACACCTCCCATATGATCGGTAGAGCTCCCTTCAAGATCTTTTCATGCCGTTCCTCCATAGGAATAGCAGAAACTATAGCATCTCATCTTGGCATTGGACTTGGCATGAGTTCACTTACACGTTTCAGTGACGGTGAGTTTCAGCCTTGCTTTGATGAGTCAGTGAGAGGCTGTCATGTATTTATTGTTCAGTCCACCAATCCGCCTGCAGAAAATCTGATGGAGCTGCTTCTGATGATTGATGCAGCCAAAAGGGCTTCGGCCTATAAGGTCAATGCCATTATCCCCTATTACGGGTATGCCAGGCAGGACAGGAAAGACAGGCCGAGAGTATCTCTGGGAGCCAAGCTTACGGCAGACATGCTGACCAAGGCCGGTGTTGACCGTATCATCACCATGGATCTGCATGCAGACCAGATACAGGGTTTCTTTGATGTGCCCGTTGATCATCTCTTCGGTTCCGCCCTTTTTGCTCCATATATCAAAAGCTTGAATCTTTCCAACCTCACCATCTCAGCGCCTGACATGGGTGGATCAAAGAGAGCCAATGCCTATGCAAGATTCCTCCAGAGTGAAATGGTGCTCTGCTATAAACTGAGAAAAAAACCTAATATAGTTGAGGAGATCTCTATCATTGGAGAGGTTGAAGGACGCAATGTTGTCATTATTGACGATATGGTAGACACCGCAGGCACTCTGACATTTGCTGCCACTGTCATGAAAGACCGCGGCGCCGTGAGCGTCAGGGCTGTGGCCACACACCCGGTCCTGTCAGGTGATGCAATAGATAAAATTGACAGCTCTCCTCTCGTGGAACTGGTGGTAACAGACAGTATCCCCATTGTCAGAAGTTCACCCAAGATAAAGATACTGCCGGTAGGTGATATCTTCGCTGAAGCCATAAAAGCAGTTTATACAAACAGCTCTATAAGCACCGGTTTTTTATTTTAACCTTTTTAACTATATTTGCAGGCCAATTTTTAAAAAATGTCCAACGTGTGATGGGAGATTGCCTGGCATGCAATCTTGAGTAACACAACAAATAAAAGACAATGAAAACTATTGAGATCAAAGCCATCTCCAGGAGTAATTTTGGTAAAAAGGAAACGAAGAGCCTGCGTGCTGAAGATAAAGTTCCATGTGTGATGTACGGCGGCAAGGAGAATCTCCACTTTTATGCTCACGAAAATGAATTCCGCAGTCTGATTTATACACCTGACGCGCATCTTATCAGTCTCCAGATTGATGGAAAAAGCTATAATGCTATCCTGAAAGACCTTCAGTTCCACCCTGTATCTGATAAACTGCTGCACATTGACTTTATTCAAGTGTCTGAAGATAAGCCTGTTCTGATCTATATTCCTATCAAGATCTCCGGTGTATCACCGGGAGTGAAGGCTGGCGGCAGACTGAAGATCAATCGCAGAAGCCTGAAGATCAAAGGACTGACCAGAGATTTCCCTGAGCATCTGGATATTGATATTTCCAAACTTGAGATCGGTATGTCGCTGAAGATTGGGGATCTCAGTTATGATAACCTGGTGATCATGGAAAATAAAAAGTCAATGATCGTAGCGGTTGCCACCTCACGTGTAGTACAGAAAGAAGAGACAGAGGCCGAAGTTGCCCCTGCCGCTGAAGGAGAAGAGCCTGCTGCAGAACAGGCAGGAGCCTGAACTAAATAACGTACAGCTTGAAATATCTTATCGCCGGACTTGGCAACATAGGCGAAGAGTACGAGAACACACGACATAATGTCGGATTTATGGTATTGGATGCACTGGCCGGTGCATCCGATATTTCTTTTACAGACCGGCGTTATGGCTCAGTTGCCGAGATGAAGTACAAAGGCAGAACCCTTATCCTTCTTAAACCATCGACATTTATGAACCGCAGCGGCAATGCTGTGGACTATTGGCTCAGGAAAGAAAAAATCGTGCCGGAGAATTTTCTTGTGGTTACAGATGACATAGCCATCCCTGTTGGAAGCATACGTCTCAGGTCCAGGGGCAGCCACGGTGGCCACAACGGGCTGGCGAGCATCAGCGAGACACTGGGATCTGATGACTATGCACGTCTGAGGTTGGGTATTGGAAGTGACTTCCCGAGGGGCAGGCAGGTGGACTATGTGCTGGGAAAATGGTCCCCGGAAGAGATGGCTGTAATGAAAAAGAGAGTGCCGCTGGCTATGGAAATGGTGAAATCCTTTGCCTTTGCCGGGTGTGAGCTTACCATGACAGCATTCAATAAGGCCGGAAAAACATTGCTGACCGATGGAGACGAGAGAGACAAGGATCGATAAATTCCTCTGGGCAGTGCGTCTGTTCCGGTCGAGAAGCTCTGCCTCGGAAGCATGCAGAAAAGGCCGGGTGATGATTGGAGGCAACCAGGTAAAACCCTCACACAGCATCACTGCTGGAGAGACAATCATGATCAGGAAGCCCCCTGTGACATATTCATATCTTGTAACAGGGCTGACAGAGAACAGAGTTGGGGCAAAACTGGTTCCGGAGTATCTCCGCGACATGACACCTGATGAAGAGAAGAATAAGATAAAGCCTGATAGCGGCGCCTTTTTCGGCTACCGTTCAAGGGGCACAGGCCGCCCTACAAAAAGGGAACGCAGGGACATAGAGAACTTCCTGGAATGATAAATACTGCTTTCTGCATCAGGGTGGTATAAATACCTAAAAACATCTCCCCTGCTTTAAGATTTTAACACTCCTGAAATAACGAGGTGATTCTTTTTCTACCTTAGGCCAAAGGATAAATCCTGATAAACAGTTTAATTATTAAAGGGCTTTAAGTCTGCATAATGTATGGGAAAGAGGAATATTGAGAAATTTGAAATTATTCATCATCTTCTTAAGACATATGTCAGTTTCTGGCATAACTATATCTACTACCGGAAAGTCATAGTATTTGGCAGAGAGCATATAGACTGGTCAGCACCTAACATCTTCGCACCCAACCACCAGAATGCTCTGATGGATGCTCTTGCGGTGGCTTGTACACTCAAGAAACATGTCATTTTTCTTGCCAGGGCAGATATATTCAAAAAGAAGTTCGTTGCCAGGATGCTGTATGTTTTGAAGATGTTGCCTGTATTCAGGATCAGGGATGGTTATGAGAATCTGAAACAGAATGAGTCAACCTTCCAGGATACCTTCAGGGTCATGCAGCACCGGACCGGGATAGTCATTCTGCCGGAAGGGAACCATGCAGGTTACAGAAGACTGCGCCAACTGAAGAAAGGCATATGCCGCATAGCCTACCAGGCAGCTGAGGCATCAGATTTCAAACTCGACATAAAAATTGTACCTGTAGGGCTGGAGTTCTCACACTACTGGCTTTTCAGACAGGTGCTCACCGTGGTCTACGGACACCCGATATCAGTCTCGGAGTATTATGACACATACAGGGAGAACCCCACGAAAGGCCTGCTGGATCTTCGCGACAGGCTCTCCTCGGAGCTGAAGAAGGTTATGGTGCATATAGAAGCCGAGGAGGATTATGAGGCCATTGATGAGCTGAGGAGCATTATTAACGGGAAATACAGTGACAGTATTCGCTATCCCAAACTTTTCCGTGACACAAGGCTGATAAGCAAAGTCAACGATCTCCGCATCAGCGATCCGGATGAATATCGCAGGGTATGCGATGAGAGTCTGAGTGTCAGGGACAAGTCAGCCAGGCTGAAGCTCACATACCGGCAGCTGGGTAAGAAAAAACATCCCCTGGGATGGCTGCTTGCATCATCACTCTTTCTCTTTGTAACCATTCCTGTCTTCATCATAGGGGCCCTTCTTAATGTCATCATCTTTAAGGTACCGGCACTTCAGTCACTCAAGATGAAAGACGAGGCATTCATAAGCACCGCCAGGTACGGTATAACACTTGGTTTAAGCTTTATTATTGCACCTCTTTATATTGTTCTCGCTCTTATTTTCATAAAGCCCTGGTGGCTGGCCATGGCTGCATTCCTGGCGGTGCCTGTCACGGGAATCATTGCATGGAACTGGCTCCTGCTCGCCAGAAGGACTATTGGTGGTCTGAGAATATGGAACTATTTGCGCAAAAAGAACCTTCAGCTTATAGAACTGAAAAACACATTTGACAACCTCCGCAACAGGATGGCCAGACTATGAAGACCGGGGGATTCTTTTATAAAAAAGTTGTCTGGATCACAGGTGCCTCATCGGGGATAGGTGAAGCCCTGGTTTATGCTTTCGTCCGTGGCGGAAGCAGGGTTATAGCTTCATCAAACAGCATTGAGGGAATTGAAGCGGTCATGAAGAATTGCTCAGGCATGGCCGGCAGCATCACTGCAGTACCATTTGACCTGTCAGACACAGCGGGAATAGACAAGGTAGTTGAAGAAGTTATTGCAACGGAGGGGCGGATAGATATACTCCTCAACATTGGAGGAGTAAGCCAGAGAGCTCTCATAAGTGAGACTCCGTTGTGGCTTGACCGCCGTATAATGGAGATCAACTACTTCGGAACCATTGCCATTACCAAGGCAGTATTGCCGCACATGATCAGCGCAGGCGGCGGCCATATTGCTGCCACCAGTTCAATCTCAGGACGATTCGGGTTTCCTCTCAGATCAGCCTACTCTGCCTCCAAACAGGCGCTCCACGGTTTCTTTGAGACACTCCTCCTGGAACATTCAGGTGACAATATCAGGGTTTCAGTACTCATACCCGGGAGGGTAAGGACCTCCATTTCACTTCATGCCCTGACCTCAACGGGAGCGGAACATGGTAAAATGGATGACGGACTGGCCAGGGGCATCACCCCCGAAAAAGCAGCAGAACAGATAATAAGAGGACTGAGACATAATAAAAGAGAGATCCTTGTCGGACACAGTGAGCTGCTGATGCTATGGATAAGGAAATTTACGCCTGCACTCTTTTTCAGGATAGCAGGGAGAATGAAACCTATGTAAAGATTTATTCTGCAATGAAAGGGTATATAGTAAACGGAATCCAGCAGATGGGTGTTGGAGTGAAGGATCTGCGCGAAGCATGGTCATGGTACATCAGTGCGTTTGGAATGGACTGCCCTATTTTTGAGGAGGAGGCAGAGGCAAAACTAATGCTTCCTTATACAGGAGGGAAACCCAGAAGCAGGCATGCCGTGCTGGCGATGAACCTGCAGAGCGGAGGTGGCTTCGAGGTATGGCAATATAAAGGACGCGAACCTCAATACAGCAAACATCAGGTTAAAGCCGGCGACCTCGGGATCTTTTCATGTAAAATGAAGGTAAAAAATATTGATACTGCCTATAATGACTTTATCCGCTCAGAAGTAAATGTGCTGGGCGCCCCGGCCTCTGATCCGTCAGGTAAAAAGAGTTTCTTCATCAGTGACCCTTACGGCAATATTTTTCACATAGTTGAAGCAACAGACTGGCTGATGAACCTCAGGAAAAACTCGGGGGGTGCGTACGGAGCAATAATAGGCGTTTCGGATATTGACAATGCAAGGGAGCTTTACTCAGGCATCCTGGGATATGACAAAGTAATATATGATATTACCGGCACATTTGATGATCTGGCATCGGTGCCAGGCGGAACAGGCGCATTCCGTCGCGTGATGCTGGGCCTCACAAAACCCTTCCGCGGAGGATTCAGCCCTCTTCTGGGCCAGAGCGTCATAGAACTTATAGAGGCTAAAGACAGGGTGGGCACAAGGATCTTTGAAGGGAGATACTGGGGTGACCCCGGATTCATACATCTGTGCTATGACATCAGCGGGATGGGGAACCTCCGAAAGTACTGCGCTGCGGCTGGATTCGCATTTAAGGTTGACAGCCAGCTGAGCCACGAGGGTGACAGCTTTGACATGGGAGAGGCTGCAGGCCATTTTGCGTATATAGAAGACCCCGACGGCACCCTCATAGAATTCGTAGAGACTCACAAGATAGCTATCATCAAAAAGCTGGGATGGTACCTCGATATGAGGAAGAGAAACCCCAACAAACCGCTGCCGCAATGGATGATAAAGACTCTCAGATACTCGAGGGTAAGAGACTAAGGTGAAAGGTGAAAGGCGAAAGTCCTTAAAGTCTATAAAGTCCTTAAAGTCAAA
>JAQBHM010000105.1:0-2790 GCA_032127795.1 Bacteroidales bacterium
TTCTCCGTTTGATTTCCCCTCTTGATAAGGAGGGGTCTCATCAGTCCGCCAGCCGGCGGGCGGATGAGGGGGTGGTATTTCATAGCTGCAACCACCTCAAATTATGATGGAGGAATAAGAAATGAAAAGAGAAGAAGATAAGAGGTTGATAATCCCGAAGGATGCTTTTGAGGAGGAGGCGTCAGAGGGACTGGGCCGTCTCAATAAGGAGGAGGCTGCGGAGGATATGCATGACCTTGAGAGCCGCCTGGCACGGAGGCTCAGGAAGCCAATACGCGTATGGATACCGGCGACAGCGGCAGTGATAATCATACTGATAGCATCTACTCTTTATATAAGTTTATTCAGGGACAGAATTCCTGAGGTGCCTGATATGGCCATGACAGAAGGATCGAAGAAAGACACGGTCCTGATAGCCATGGCGGAGCCGGTGACTAAGGCCAAGGCGGAGGTTGAGGTCAAGGCCAAGGTTGAGGTTAAGGATAAGGGAGAGAGGTTTGTGGCTCCGGTGATTGCTGAGGACTTTGATGTTGCAGATATGGCAGAGGACAAGGCTGAGGCCATGGCAGAGGCAGAGGTTAAGGCAAAGGATGAGGTTATGGTTGAGATGGTAATAGATATAATTGAACGGGAGGAGGTGGCGGAGGAGCTGATTGTACAGGCCCTGCCGATGAGGGCAGAAGCAATGAAGGCGGCAGGTTCAGGAAAAGCCGAAACAAGAAAGAAAGCAAATGTTGCTGAGGTCACCGCGGATAATCCTCCCATGCCTGTTGGCGGGATGGAAGAGTTAAACAGCTGGTTCAGCAGTAATCTACGATATCCTGATGACATCTCCCCGCGTACCAGGCAGCAGGTTATTGTGTCATTCAGTGTCAGGCGGGACAGCACCATATATGATCTTAAGGCTGAGTTCTCGCCAGGGACATCATTTACTGAAGAGGCCTTCAGGCTGTTGCGTGAAGGTCCGCAGTGGGTGCCGTCAATACGGAACGGCAACACTGTTGATATGCAGGTGAGGGTGAGGATTATTTTCAGATAGTGCTCCGGTGTCCGGTATTCGGTAATCGGTATTCGGTGTCCGGCATTCGGTATTCAGGCATATCATACCATTCAACTCTTTTTATACCTTTGTTGATCAGAATCAAGAAGCTAAAAAAATGACTTACATAACCGGTAAAAAGGTTTTAGTGACCGGAGGGGCGGGCTTTATAGGCTCGTCGTTGTGTCATGATCTCCTGGAGCATGACAATGAGGTTATATGCCTTGATAACCTCGCCACGGGTAAGAAGGAGAACATTGCTGATCTAAAGGACAATCCGCATTTCAAATTTATCAATGGCGACATACGTGAGCCAGAGGTATGCCGCAAGGCGGTGAAGGGTGTTGAGGTTGTTCTGCACCAGGCGGCGCTGGGCAGTGTTCCGCGCAGTATTGCTGATCCTGCCACAACGAATGCGGTGAATATCTCAGGGTTCCTGAATATGATCATCGCGGCGCGTGATGAAGGCATAAAGCGATTTGTATTTGCATCAAGCTCTTCCGTTTACGGTGACTCACCTGAGCTGCCCAAAATAGAGAACAAGACCGGGAAGGTACTTTCGCCCTATGCCATTACCAAGGTTGTTAATGAGGAGTATGCCCGTATCTTCGGCAGCATCTACGGCATGAAGACTGTGGGGCTCAGGTATTTCAATGTCTTTGGCCGGCGGCAGGATCCGGAAGGCCCTTATGCAGCCGTCATCCCGAAGTTTACACAGCTGTTAATGAAGCATGAGTCGCCTGTCATCAACGGTGACGGCAGCAACTCGCGCGACTTCACCTACATTGACAATGTGGTGCTTGCCAATAACCTGGCAGCCACGGCGGAGAACCCGGCAGCGCTGAATGAGGTTTACAATGTTGCCTGCGGCGATGCGGTAACGCTCAAGGAGATGACGAAGCTGCTGCAAGGCTTCCTGGCTGTTCATGACAGGGAGATAAGCAAGATAGAACCGAAGTACGGTCCCAACAGGCCCGGTGACATACCGCACTCCATGGCCAGCGTGGGCAAGGCGGTAAGGCTGCTGGGTTACCAGCCTCAGGTACTCTTCACCGAAGGGCTGAAGAGAGCAGTGGAATGGTATTGGAGCAATTTGTGAATAACTCATTCACTCCTTTCTTGGGTTCTTTTTTATCTTTGTGTCAGTTGAACTTATTCTCAGGGCCTTACCTGGCCAAATAATCAGACTTACAGCATGTTGGACACTCCCGGGAGTGGGACTGACGAACCGGAGGATTAAGCAGATGTTATAATTGTCCATCAGGACAAGAGGTAAAGCATTGTAAAAAAATGAGCGAACCAAGACTTATTTATCTTCCAAAAATATTGGATGAAAGAGGCAATCTCACCTTTGTTGAGGAACAACGGCATTTCCCGTTCACGGTAAACAGGGTTTACTGGATATATGATGTTCCCGGTGGCGAGTTCCGCGGCAGTCATGCATTCAGGGAAAATGAAGAACTGATAGCGGCGCTGTCAGGCAGTTTTGATGTTGTTCTCCATGATGGCAGAAGAGAGTACAGGTTTTCACTTAACCGTTCGTATAACGGGGTATATGTCCCAAAAATGGTATGGAGAAAAATGGAAAATTTTTCCACAAATTCTCTTGCCCTGATTCTTGCCTCTAACAACCATGATGAGAATGACTATATCCGTGATTATGACATCTTTATGAAGGAGGTTTCGCAATGAAAAGAGCGAGCATTGATGACTGCCGGATTATAGAATTACCGAGGGTACACTTTAAGGCC
>JAQBHM010000106.1:0-8510 GCA_032127795.1 Bacteroidales bacterium
TTGTTGTTTCAGGATTTGAACCGGCCGATATCATGCAGTCGGTATTAATGCTGGCCATCCAGTCAGAATCCGGTGAACCGAAGGTTGAGGTGCAGTATCACAGGGCAGTTAAAAAGGAAGGGAACAGGCTGGCTCAAAAAATATTAAAAGATGTATTCGTGTACAGGGACGACCGGTGGAGAGGAATTGGCCTTATTGCAGACAGCGGACTCAGACTCAGGGATGATTTGTCTGCTTTTGATGCGGAGATACAATTTGATGTTGAGGTCCCTGAGTCACCTGAACCCCCAGGTTGTATATGCGGTCAGGTGCTGAGAGGGCTGAAAACGCCAGCCGAATGTAGTCTCTTCACCGTCAGATGTACTCCGGATGACCCTGTGGGAGCATGCATGGTATCATCCGAAGGAACCTGTGCAACATATTACAGGTACAGGACATGACAAAGAAGGAAGGAAATATCCTCCTGGGCCACGGCAGCGGAGGCAAAATGATGCACGATCTTATCGAATCAGTATTCATGGAGCATTTCAGCAACCCTGTCTTGAGAGCACAGACCGATGCCGCCTTGATTACAATTAACTCATCTGACATCGCCTTCACCACTGACTCCTTTGTGATAGACCCCCTGTTTTTCCCGGGCGGAGATATAGGCAAGCTGGCTGTATGCGGTACAGTGAATGATCTGGCAGTTACAGGGGCCGAACCTCTTTATCTGAGCGTTTCGTTCATTATTGAAGAGGGGTTCCCTGTCAATGAACTTGAGATTATTGCACGCTCAATGGCACTTGAGGCGAAAAAGGCCGGAGTATTGATAGTGACCGGAGACACCAAGGTTGTCAACAGGGGAAAGTGCGACAAGCTTTTCATCAACAGTGCCGGGATAGGGAGAATAAGCAGCAAAAACCTTGTTATCAGCAAAGCGGAAAATATTGTCAGGGGAGATGTAATTATTATCAACGGCACAATAGGAGACCACGGTATTGCAGTATTGAACGCCAGGGAATCTTTTGATTTCAGAACAACGGTAGAATCCGATTGTGCATCCCTGAATCACCTGATAAGCGCGGTACTGGGAAAATCGAATCCAAAATTCATGCGTGATCCAACCAGGGGAGGAGTGGCAGCTGTCTTGAATGAACTTGCCGGGAAGACAGGACTGGGCATTGAAATTGACGAGTCAGCTCTCCCCGTCAGAAATGATGTTAAAGCAGTCTGTGAGATTCTCGGGTTTGATCCTCTTCATGTTGCCAATGAGGGGAAGGTGCTGATTGTAGCTTCGGAACATGAGGCGACAGCTATTCTTGAAGCGTTAAGAGCACATGAATCAGGAAAGGATAGCGCCGTTATTGGTAAAATAGTAAATGACCACCCGGGCAGGGTGGTGATGAAGAATGAGACCGGGGGACGACGTATTGTAGATACATTGTCAGGAGACCAGCTGCCACGGATATGTTAAATATTAAGCCATGCATGAATTCTCACTTGCTGCAGAGGTTGTAAAGCTCGCCCGGGAGCAGGCTGGAAAAAACAATGCCCGGTCGGTAAGTGCAATTACTATTGAGGTGGGGAGCATAAGCGGTGTGGAACCCGAAGCCTTCAGGTCAGCACTGAGCCTGCTGACAGAAGGTACAATACTTGAGAATGCACGCCTGAATATTATAACGATCAATGCAACAGGAATTTGTATTGCATGTAAACATGATTTTGAGATGGAACAAAGGATTGAATTTTGCCCGATATGCGGATCATTTCCATCGGAAATAAGGGGAGGGAAGGAGTTCAGGGTGGTTTCACTGGTGATAGAAGAGGATGAATAGACAGCACGGGGAGTCAGAAAATATAATTTAAAAAGATATGTGCGAAACATGCGGATGCGGCAACAATGAAGGGTTTGAAATTCACGGCCCAAATCATAATCACAATAGTGATAAAAACCATGAACATTCTCACCGGCATGAACACGAACATGATCACTCCGGGGCAGACGACCACGGTCATGCTCATGCTCATGATCATGAGCATCAGGGCGCTCACTACCATGAACATTCCCACAGTGAAGGCCGGCATCATTCTCATGAACATTCACATGGAAAGGTAATTGACCTTAACCTTGACATTCTTTCAGCGAATAACCTGACTGCTGCAATGAACCGCAGGTTCTTCGAAGGACGAAAGGTCCTCTGTCTTAACCTGGTAAGCTCTCCCGGATCGGGTAAAACTACCCTCCTGGAAAGGACAATCAGGCAAATGATCGCTTCCAGAAGACTATTTGTTATTGAAGGAGACCAGCAAACACTGCTTGACGCTGACCGGATTGAGAAGGCCGGAGCCCCTGCAGTTCAGGTTAATACCGGCTCAGGATGTCACCTCGATGCAGGAATGGTTGAGGCTGCCGTTAAAAAGCTTGATATCGAAACGGGTTCTTTACTCTTCATTGAAAATGTCGGCAACCTTGTATGTCCGGCCATGTTCGACCTGGGAGAACATAAGCGAGTTGTTATAGTCAGCGTAACTGAAGGAGAGGATAAACCTCTGAAATATCCCTACATGTTTCAGTCTTCACATCTTTGTATCATTAATAAGACAGATCTTTTGCCCTATGTTGATTTCAGGACGGAAGAGTTTATTGACCATGCCCGCGCAGTCAATCCTGAACTTGATTTTATCGAGGTGTCTGCAAAAGGCGGAGAAGGGATGGATCTGTGGTACCAGTGGATTACAGATCAGGCTGATGCGATACTATCCCAGTAAGGTGCATCCTTTGTCCTCAGGAATTTTGACAATACGGATAGCTGCCCCCTCATCATTGAGGATGTTATGCCTCTGTTTTTAATATATTATTATAACAGACTGAAAGGACCTCCCCCGGGATAAAAGAATAATGAATTTCAGGGAAATAGAAATGAGAACCTGCTCCCTTCTCCCGGTTTTGATATGACAGATATACTGATACTGTGAAAGTCAGCAATGGATTTGGTAATAGCCAGGCCTATGCCGGTCCCCTTATCGTCAGGATCAACCTTATTTGGGAAACGCGAGAAGAGGTTATCGATCTGTTTTTGAGTCATTCCGTTCCCGTTGTCGGCAACTGTGACTTCAAATTTCCTTTCATGTCCAGTGGCGGTAATTTCTATTCTTCCATCCCGCGGTGTATTCTTCACGGCATTGTTTACAACATTATAGAGCATTGAAAATATCAGCGACCGGTTAGCACCTTTGAAAATCAGATTATCAGAACAGGTCAGCTTTATTGCCACTCCGGCATCCACAGCCACCGGGGTCAGCTCTTCCACGACTTCGTTAACCAGTTCCCCGATGTTGATATCATCTTCTTTAAGGTATTGACTGCCCTCAATGCGGGCTATCAACAGCAGTGAATTGACAAGAGTCTTGAGCCGGTGAAGCGTCCGCAGCGACTCTTCAATGCCGGCTTCAACCTCCGAATCAAGATCTTTCTTCAGCAACATGTTCTCGAGTTTGCTCCGCAGAACAGAGACAGGCGTCATAAGCTCATGAGATATGTTGACGGTTACCTCCTTCTCCTTTTTAAAAAGCTCTTCGATTTTGCTCATAAGATCTGAAACGGTCTTATCAAGCTGGATGAAATCGTAGGTAGACGTACTTACTGGTGTCCTGTCGAAAAGAGCCGGAGTGGATGTCACTTTGAGCTTCTTAATGATACTCTTTAGCGGGCTGAGGATCCTGCGCGTGTATATGAGATCTGATAAAAGCGTGATAACAATAAAAATGAAAAAAAAGACAAGGATGACTTTTCTTACATTCTTATATGTATTGTTTATGCTTGACAGGCTCTTGCCTATCTCCAGGATGTAAGTTATCCCGTCTACCCGGAAGGAATAAGTCAGAACACGGTAGTCTATGGTCTCATCCTCTATCATCCGTTGAGTTACATCAATGAAATTCAAGTCCTCAGACAGCTCCGCCTTCTCAAGACTGATGAATTCTTCCTTGAGGATATTGTAGCTTCCGAATTCATTCTCCGTCTCAGGTGTTATGAAAGGCTCAATTCCTATTTCAGAAATGAGGCTGATGACTTTTTCCCTTTTCCGGATAAGCTCATTGTCTGTCTGGAGGACGTTAATGCGCTCAATGATATAGGGCAAAAGGAGAATCAGCACTGCAGCAAGGATAAGCTTTGACAGAAGGTTGAACAAGGTAAACTTTGTTCCTAATTTCATCATTCCTGACATGGGTGCCATTTATTCTCCGCTGTTTATCCTGTATCCTATGCCCCTTACGGTCTCAAACCATGGAGTGGGGGCATGGGTATTCATTTTTTTCCGGATATTTTTTATATGTACATCAATGAAATTGCTGTCGTACTGATCATCCAGAATGTTCCCCCAGATATGTTCAAAGAGCTGGTGTCTTGTAAGCACCTTGTCATGATTTATGACGAGATAGTGAAGGAGGTCATATTCTTTTCTTGTGAGCTCAACCTCAATTCCATTACAGAGCACTCTTCTCGACTGTGTCTCCATTATAAAATCACCCAGAGGCACATCTGGATTGCTTATCTTGAATTTCCTCCTTGCTACTGCCATTATCCGTGAGTGCAATTCCACCAGGGCGAAAGGCTTGGCGAGATAATCATCTGCACCCAGATTAAGTCCTTTGACCTTGTCTTCAACAGCACCTCGGGCCGTAATAATGATAAATGAAACATCATTGTTGTTTTTCCTTGCTTCTCTTATCAGATCAAGCCCATTGTAGTCAGGAAGTCCCAGGTCCAGTAATACAAAGTCGTAAAGGTTTACAGCAATTTTCTCGGATGCTTCAGCTCCGGTAAATGCCATCTCACAGAGAAAGTTTCCGTTTTTCAGAAATGCTTCAATCTCCCTGGCAAGCGCTTTCTCGTCTTCAACAATCAGAACGTTCATCAGCGCTAAGTTATAAAATCCTGAGATAGATGCTTATAAGAAAAACAAAACCCTTAATGTCAGGGTAATCAGAATCTTTATAAAAGGGCAGAATATAGATTGTCTCCGCCTCGACTGTCAGGCGTTCTGCGTTTATGGCAACGGGGAGGCCCAATTCTAATTCCATCAGCCCGAATTTTTTTGTGTACGAGGTTGTGCCGGGGACTTTGTTATTGCCTGTGCCGATGCCATTGGACCATGGAGGCTTTGGATGAGTGCCGCCCGGTGATTCCTGCGCCGCAGAAGTCTCTTCGGTCACCAGGGTACCGACCAATAGATTCAGATACGGATCAAACGATATATTTACTTTGTTCTTAAAAAACTCAGGCGTTTCAAAGTACCTTGAATTTCTTACCTGCAGGTATGACCCGCCCTCGGTGGAAAATATGCCTCCAAATGAGAACTTGGTGTAAAGCAGACGCCAGTCGATGCCGAAAGTTGCCTCACCGTATGTAAAACTGCCTGACAGGGTGTCTGCCAGCGACCGGGTCACCTGGTACCTGTACAAACCTGCTGAGAAATCAAACCATGAGTTGATAACATGACTGTAATTCACGGAGAAATTGTATAAGGGTACGAATGGACTGTAGTCAGAAAGATGAATTGCAGATGCTGTTATGTAAAGTTCATCTTTGAATCCGTATATTAATGAACCATAGCCACAGGCATTGTTGCGTGAGATAGAGGAACCAAGGTAAAGCATATTGCTGCTGTAGCCAAGGGCAGAAAAAAATGAGTGTGATGACTCCTCACCTGTGATCTTCATGCTGTCATGTGCCACAGTGAGTTCTGAAGGTGCGGTTTGCGGCAAAGCCTCAACTGAAAATATCACAATCGCCATGATTGACAATCTCAGCCGGTTCGCATAATTAACCACAGTCATGAAAATCGCGGTCAGTTATCTTTTAACCGGGTGGCCGGCGCCTCTGGGCCTGCCAACACCTTTTGGGATGCGTGATCCTGAAGGCCTGACGACCGAACCGGGACGGGCTCCCCTGGCTTTGCTCATATCCGGACGGGCACTCCGGACCTGCTTTACGGCTCCATTTCCATTTGCGCCAGCCTGAGTCTTAACCTTAGCCTTAACCTCCCCCTTCGCCTCACTCTTGGCCTCACCTTTAGCCTTAACCTCAGCCTTAGCCTCAGTCTTAGCCTTAGCCACTGCAACAGAATCACGAAGTCCGGAGACCCCCTGCGCATTTATTACACTGCCAAATAGCAGCGAAACAGAAAGTATCAAAACTGTTTTAACAGTATTATTCATCGGTCTATTCTCCCCGGATTATGCCTTTTTGTATTTAAAGTACCTGAGACACAGTATATTGGTGCCACAGTTGGCAAATATACCTGTACAAAGATGAAGAAAAGATGAACAAAAAGGAATCAGATCACAAAAAAAAATCTGAAATTCATATTTCATAATTGATTTTATATCAGGTATATATCAAAAAAGATATTTTTTTTGAAAAATATTATTAAAAGTGTAATCTGTACATTTAAAAAATATTTTAACTTGCATCAGCATGGGTATGATAGAAAGCATTGACCAGTGAGAGCGGAGAAGGATTGAAGAGAATACTTTTTCACTTTCCGGGTCAGTAGGGTTGACGTCAGACAGTTAGAGGGCAGTGGGTGGTCAGTAATGGTTAAGAAGAGAAGAGGCATTGGAAGGCAGGAGGTGCAATTTAACTGTGAAGTAATATTATAAAATGGAACTATTTCACATTTATAATACTAACCTTATAACCGAATAACTATGTTTTTACTTGACTGGATCGTACTGGGGCTCTTCTGCCTGGTACTGGCAGGAGTGATCGTTTGGTCAATGCGGTCGAAGAACGACACTTCTTCAGACTATTTCCTCGCCGGACGTGATGCCACATGGCTCGCAATAGGCGCTTCCATCTTTGCATCGAATATCGGTTCAGAGCATCTTGTAGGTCTTGCCGGCGCCGGGGCATCGTCAGGGATGGCAATGGCACACTGGGAAATGCACGGATGGCTGATACTTCTCCTTGGATGGCTCTTTGTACCCTTTTACGCGCGCAGCGGGGTCTTTACCATGCCTGAATTCCTTGAGAGACGTTATAACAAGGCCTCAAGGTCTTTTCTCTCCATCATCTCACTGGTGAGTTATGTGCTCACAAAAGTTGCAGTGACAGTATATGCAGGAGGTGTTGTATTCAAAGATGTTTTTGGCATAGAATCGATATGGGGCATTGACTTCTTCTGGATAAGTGCCATCGGTCTCGTGCTTCTGACAGGTCTTTATACTGTGCTGGGTGGCATGAAGGCGGTACTATGGACCTCAATGATACAGACCCCTGTCCTGCTGGTAGGGTCCATAACAGTGCTGGTTTTAGGGCTTATCAAAGTGGGAGGCTGGAATGAGCTGATGTCTATATGCCGTGCGGTACCTGTAAACGATTTCGGTGACACAATGACCCAGCTTATCAGGTCACCCAAAGATGCTGAATATCCATGGACCGGGGTAATCCTCGGTTCTGCCATAATAGGGTTCTGGTACTGGTGTACAGACCAGTATATCGTTCAGCGCGTGCTCTCCGGGCGTGATCAGAAACAGGCGCGTCGCGGAACCATTTTCGGCGCATATCTTAAACTAACCCCGGTATTCATATTCCTCATTCCCGGAATGATAGCCTTCGCGCTGAACGAGCAGGGTGTAATAACTCTCGGCAGCTCAGACTCAGCATTTTCTACGCTTGTAACAGAACTTCTCCCTATAGGCTTCAAGGGTCTTGTCATCGGAGGCATCCTTGCCGCCCTGATGAGTTCACTCGCCTCTCTTTTTAACTCTTCGGCCACTCTTTTTACAATAGATTTTTACCAGAAATACAAGCCCAAGGCACCGGAGAAGGAGCTTGTCAGGGTTGGACGCATAGCAACAGTGGTAGTCGTTATCCTTGGCATCCTCTGGATTCCGGTGATGAAAGGCCTTGGCAAGGTACTCTATGCATATCTGCAGGATGTACAGTCGCTCCTCGCTCCAGGCATAGCTGCTGTTTTTGCCCTTGGTGTACTTTCAAAAAAGACCACACCCGCAGCTGGTATCACCGGCCTCGTTGTTGGGTTCGTTCTTGGTATGACCCGGCTCGGGCTCAAAGTCTTTGCAGGGGCTCTCAATCATGACGGAATCATTTATAGTGTATTTGTTGCTCCGAACTGGCTCCATTATGAAATTGCACTTTTTGTACTTGTAATTGTGGTAATGGTGATAGTAAGTTACTTCACACCAAGGATGGAAGAAGCAAAGATCAGGGGACTCTATATGGGTTCACAGTCTGCTGAAGAGAGAGCTATTACACGTGCCAGCTGGAACAACTGGGATGTAATTAACTCAGTTATCATTCTGTCAGTCATCATTGCATTCTATATCTACTTCTGGAATTAATTGACGAAATACTGTCAGACAACTTTTTTACAATGAAAAACGAAATAATTGAATTATGGTTTGTAACCGGCAGTCAGCACCTCTACGGAGAGGAGACACTCAGGCAGGTGGCAGAGGACTCAATGGGAATTACCGCTGCTCTAGACAGGGCTGAGTCT
>JAQBHM010000107.1:0-5338 GCA_032127795.1 Bacteroidales bacterium
AAAACACCCACACCTCGAAGCAGAAATAAAAATAGCAGGCAGATAAATATGACTTTAAGCCTTCTCATTATTTCGTTTCGGGGAAGATTTCCCCAATTCTACTTCTAATTGTAGTTTACTGTAACATCAAACCCGGTAGCGTTTGTATAGGTACCCGGGGCCTGACTGCCAGTAACATTAAGGGTAGCCCCAACATTAAGCGTCTGGTTGCCGGTAACGTCAAGAGTGCCGCCTCCTGCAACCGTAGGGGTGCTGGTAAATGAGTTAACCGTCATATTGAAGCCTCCGGAACTAATTATGTAATCAGTTGTAGGAATGATGATTGAATAAGTATATCCCGGAGTACCTGAAACAGTAAAACTAGCCGCAGTTACCGTTCCGGTAACCGCTGGCAATGTAACACCGCCAGATACTGAACGACCACCACCAGGGGCTAACACCACGGTTCCTGCAGCAGCGCTTACTGCTACATTACCAAAGTTCATATGTGCAGTCCGGGCGATAGCAATTGGAGAAACAATTGTTGCAGAGGCCGTAGCCGATGCTGTTACCTGTCCAAAAGTACTTGCAACAAATGCAAACATTACAATTGAACTTGCGAGGATTTTTTTCATGATTCTAAGTTTAATTTTAATGGTTATTTGTTTTTGGTTATTCCTTTCTGAACATTAGACACGCACCCAACAAAAAAAGTTGCAGGTTGCCCTAATAATTCAAATATCAATATTCCGCTACGTAAATGTACCTAAACAATAATTTGACAATATTACCTGTTTTTTACAATTATTAACATTGACTTACAGTTATTAACATTTTCAGAAGCTGCTGCTGCCGTCCCAGCAGTGTGTACAGAGCTTTTCCTTTGGAAGCCCGATAGCCTCAACAAGGTCCTGAAGGCGCTGATAGACAAGTGTGTCCATGCCTATGTTCCTGGCAATAACCTCTACCATCATCTTATATTTCTCCGAATCGGGATCAAGATAATCCTCAATATTCTTCTCGCTGCCCTCAAGTTCAACGATTGCCTTGCGGGCGGCCAGCTCAAGGGTGGAGCGCGACTGTGAGAAATTCAGGTAATGACAGGGGAAGAGCAGGGGGGGGCATGCAATGCGCATATGAAGCCTGGCGGCCCCGGCCTCACGCAGGTCCCTGGTGTTGTCTTTCATCTGTGTGCCCCTTACAATGCTGTCATCAAGGAATATTATAGTCTTACCGCGGGTAAGCGCCTTGTTGGGAATCAGCTTCATTTTTGCCACAATGTCGCGCTGCTCCTGCTTCTGCGGCATGAAGCTGCGAGGCCATGTGGGAGTGTACTTGGAAAAGGAGCGCATGTAGGGTATTCTTGTCTCGTTTGAATAACCTATAGCATGACCCACGCCCGAGTCGGGCACTCCGCAGACAAAATCAGCCTCCACCTTGTCACGTCGTGCAAGAGCCGCACCACACCTGTATCTTACCTCTTCAACGTTGCGTCCCTCATAGTCCGACGTGGGAAAACCGTAATATACCCACAGGAATGCGCATATCTGCATCTTCTTGCGCGGAGCCTGAAGCCTGGAGAAGCCTCCGGCGCGGATATGAACAATCTCCCCCGGTCCCAGTTCATATTCTGTCTCAAAGCCGGTATTTGGAAATGCGCTGCTCTCAGAGGCAACAGCGCGGGCCCCATCCTTCTTTCCTATAACAACAGGCGTCCTGCCGTTCTTGTCGCGAGCCGCAATAATGCCGTCAGGCGTCAGAATCAGCAGGGAGCATGAGCCCTGTACCCGGTCAAATACCTTATTGATGCCCTCAACAAAAGAATTACCCTCACATATTAAATTGGCAACCGTCTCCGTGGGATTAATGTTACCCATGAAGTTTTCCGTGAAATGCTTCTTGCGGGCAATAAAAAAATCGGCAATCTCATTTATGTTTACTATACGTGAGACTGTTACTAGTGCAAATGGCCCCAGGTGAGAATTGAAAAGTATTGGCTGCGGGTCGGTGTCGCTAATGACCGCCATACCACTGTTTCCACGGAATTGTGAAAGCTCTGCCTCAAATTTATTGCGGAAATATGCATTTTCAAGATTGTGTATTCTTCTTCTAAATCCAATCTCCGTATCATAAAACACCATGCCGGCACGTTTAGTACCCAGATGAGAATGATAGTCGGCACCATAAAATACATCGTTAACACACTTACTGTCGGAAACAGAACCATAAAATCCACTCATAAACAAGATGTTATAAAGAATTTATTAACCAAATAAGGTGCCCTTAAGTTAATCAAACATCATATTAAATTGCTGAACTGTAATTATTAACTAAATTTGTACTAATAAAAATTAAACGGAAATGGAAAATCAGGAAAAGTATCAGGCTGAATACATGGAACATAAAAAAGGTGCTCCCATAGTCATGATCGTGTCAACAATAGTTTTGACACTGGGCTTAATCGCACTAATAGTTCTCTATTACAATCAGAAAAACAAAATGGTTGAAATGGAACAGGTCCTTACCGAGGAGAAAGACTCCCTGGCCAATGAATTACGTCTGATCATGTATGGTTATGACACCCTCAAGACAAGCAGCGATTCACTAAAAGCAGACCTGCTTAAGGAGCGCACCAAGATCCAGAAGCTGCTTGAAGTAAGTGCGTCCAACGCTCAGCTTATACGCAAATATAAAGCAGAGATCTCAACGATGCGTGATATCATGAAGAGCTATATTGTTCAGATTGATTCTCTGAATTCACGTAATCAGGTGCTTGTTGCCGAGAACACTGTGATAAAGCAGCAGATAACAGAGGTGCAGCAGACAAATGAGGAACTCGAGAAAGTCAAGGTGGATCTTACCTCCAAGGTCACCAGGGCATCTGTTATCCAGGCAAAGGACGTTACGGCGGTGGCTCTTAACAAGAAGAGAAAAGAGACCGATCAGCTTAACCGTCTTGACAAGGCACGGGTATGTTTTACTCTTCGGGAAAACCCTATAGCTTCAGCAGGAAATAAGATTGTCTATCTGCGCATCGTGCGCCCAGATCAGCTTGTCATCACAACATCACCTGACAACCTGTTCGCTGTAAAGGGTGAACAGCTCATCTACTCTGCAAGCAGGGCTGTTGATTATTCCAACCAGGACGTGGAGATGTGCATATTCATTGACAATACAGGAGACTTTATAGCGGGCACATACAGCGTTGAGCTTTACCTTGACGGAGAAATGATCGGCTCCGGCTCATTTATGCTTGAAGGAAAAAGGTAATTACAGCTCCATCAGGAGCTCTCCAATGATATTATCAGAGATCATCTTACCCTGGTCTGTAAGGACCAGGGTATTTTTATTGCGCTGCATAAGACCGTAACGGATGTATTTATCCGATAAATTGACAAGATAATCACGCAACTCCTTGTCAAACTGTTGCTCAACGTGATCCAGCTCAACGCCCCACATGGTTCTAAGCGAGGTCATAAGATATTCATTGAAAACGGTGTTCCTGTCAAGCTCCTCCCTCTCACACATGACGGCACCCTCCTCAATGGATTTAATATATTTTTTCAGGTTTGATACATTCCACTGCCTGGATCTTCTGTCGAAGGAGTGCGCCGAAGGCCCCAGCCCCAGGTAGGGTATCTGTTTCCAGTATGATGAATTGTGTCTTGAGATAAAGCCCTCTTTTGCAAAATTCGATATCTCATAATGAATGAGTCCGTGAGTGCGACATTCATTGCCGAGCAGCGAGAACATGGAGGCGCTTGCCTCCTCTTCAGCCTCTGACAGCCTCCCCTCCTTTTTCATCTTCCCGAACCGAGTACCCTCTTCAATTGTCAGGTGGTAGGCCGAGAGGTGCTTAACGGGATAGGAAAATGTCATTTCTAGATCATGCCTGAGATCTGAAAGAGCCATCCCCGGAATACCGTATATAAGATCTACCGAAATATTATCAAAACCGGCCCTGGTAGCCTCCTCAAGTGCTGCGGCAGACTGTTCGGCCGTATGCCTGCGCCCCAGAAACTTCAGCCGGCTATCATTCCATGACTGAACACCAAGGCTGAGCCTGTTGACTCCTGATGACATAAGTTCATCGAGGTATTTTTTGTTAAGGTCATCCGGGTTGGCCTCCAGGGTTACCTCGGGGTTATCAGATATGGCAAAATGGTTCGCCATTTCTGACAGTATCCTCCGGATGTCAGGCACCCCCAAAAGAGAAGGAGTTCCGCCGCCAAAATATATCGTCTCAACACCCTCTCCTTCCAGATAACCAGCCCTGAGCGCTGACTCAGAAATTATCGCATCAACAAGCCGTCCTGCCATTGTTGAGTCTGTGACACTGTAAAAATCACAGTATGCACAGAAGCTTTTGCAGAAAGGTATGTGTATATAAAGTCCGGCCATATTGAAAATCAATTTTTTAAATTTACTAAAGTTTCGATATTAGTTTGCTATTTTAGCCTGCTCAATAGCAAAGGATGATATCTCTTTTTATAAAAAGGTACTACAGGAGTATGCTTATCGGGGCGCTGATCCTGTGGCTGAGTCTTTCCAGCGGTTCTTCCCTGATGCCGGGCGGTTTTCTTAATGTACCCTATGTTGACAAAATAGGACATTTCATTATGTATATGTTCTTTGCGGCCGTTTTGTTGCTTGATTCATGCCTGTGGAAGAGCGACCGCAGTGTCCGCTATATCATCCTGATAATTCCGTTAGCTTTTGGCGCCCTGATGGAGGTGCTTCAGCTCCTGCTGACACGCGCACGCAGAGCAGAGGCACTTGACCTTGCAGCAGATATGTTGGGTATTGGTGCCGGTATTATTTTTGCACTTACCGTAAGGCGCTTACTGAAAAAGATCAAAATTTAAAATTATTGTTGCGCTGCATTTGTTTTACAAGACTCTCAATGGTCTTGGATGCAAAGAATTTTGTCAGCCGGTCTTTCTCTTTCCTCAGATCATTGTGCAAAAGACAAAATCCTTTGTCTGGTTCATCAAAGTTGCACTTCTCGCCTGTCATAAAACAGCTTCCGAAAAAATCCTCCCCGTCAATTGCCCTTACAATATCCATGAGAGTAAGTGAAGGCGAAGATGGATGAATTGAAAATCCTCCGTTTGGCCCTTTTGATGAAGAGAGAATCTTTTTCTTGGATAAAGCCTGTAGTATTTTGGCCAGATATGGTCTGGGTATTTTCAGCTCCTCTCCTATCATTTTCAATCCTACCCTGGCCGAATCTTTCTGCCTTGTGGCGATGAATACAACGGCTCTTATGCCGTACTTACATGAGCATGAAAGCATCTTATAGAGATTTCAGGGGTATTTTATCAATACGTCTCTTATGACGGCCCCCATCAAAAGATGT
>JAQBHM010000108.1:0-5031 GCA_032127795.1 Bacteroidales bacterium
ACCGGTCGCCAAGCTTTACAGGGGCATCAGAGTTCAGGGCCATGTGCCCGAATTCTTCTATAATATTGATATTCAGCTTTTCTGCCTGCTCCTCAAGGAATGACCCGGTTCCTGCTGCACAAACTTTATTCATCTCGAAATCGACTACCACGCCGTTTTCAATGCTGATATACTTTGAATCCTGTCCTCCTATCTCGAAGATAGTGTCAACAGTGGGATCATAGTCAATGGCAGCAGTTGCCTGCGCTGTTATCTCATTTTGTATGGTATCTGCGCCGATGAAGTCTCCGGTGAGGTAACGTCCTGATCCTGTGGTACCGGCACCAATAACCTCAACATCTTCACCCACTTCATCGTAGATCTCTGTAAGTCCTTTCTGAATAGCTTCGAGTGGTTTCCCTGCAGTGGGAAGATATCTCCGAGAAATTACCCTGTGTTGTTCATCAATCAGCACAACATTGGTGCTGAGCGATCCTATATCAAGGCCCAGGTAAACGGGGATTTTGCCCTTGCCTTCCTTAACATAATGGACTATTTTATTGTATTCCGCCTCAGATTCTTTAAGTTTTGGCAGACTGGCAAATTCTGTAGCATCATTTGCCAGGTACTCTTGAAGCTTGTCAAGTCCGTTGAAATGATTCATTTCCAGATTGTCGGAACAGGCATAAATCACAGCCCCTATGGCGCCCATGGAAGCATGATGTTCAGGTATTATCAGCTCATCTTCCTCAAGGCTGAGAATATCTCTGAAAGCTCTCACCATCCCACTGTTGGCTGCCACCCCTCCGGAAAAGATCACCGGGGATTTTATCTCCTTGCTTCTGGCAACATTGCTTCTGAAGTTGCGCGCCAGAGCGTAACACAAGCCTGCCACAATATCATGCAGGGGTGTTGCTATCTGCTGGTGATGTATCATATCACTCTTGGCAAAAACGCTGCATCTGCCTGCTATACGTGGCGGATCAACAGACATCAGTGCCATCTCACCGAATTTCTTCTCTATAGGAACACCTATACGCTTTGCCTGCTGGTCAAGAAATGATCCTGTGCCTGCAGCACATATGCTGTTCATTTCAAAATCAACCAGTCTTGAGTGACCGTTTAAAGGGTCTTTTTCCAGCAAAATAAGTTTAGAATCTTCACCACCGATCTCAATGACCGTTCTTGCTGATGGGAATAACCTTCCGGAAGAAGTCGCCTGGGCAATGATCTCATTGACAAAGACACCACCAATCAGCCCTGTTGCCAGCTTGCCTCCTGTTCCAGTAACTGCTATGCCCAGAATGTATTCTGCCCGATGGTCTTTAAGAATTTCCCTGAACCTTGTGTTCAGGACGCTGAAAGGTCTTCCATGGATATAATCATAATAATCTTCAAGAATATTCAGTTCCTCGTCCATCAGAACCGTATTCAGCGATACAGATCCAATATCGAGACCTATAAAAAACTTTTTGTCAGATTTGTTTATTCTGGGTTTTCCATTAACCATAAGCTGTTCCGTTTAGTGGTTAAAAAAAGAGACTCAGGTCAGTGAGTATCTGACTTAAAGATAAAAACTATTTCATGTTATAGAGCACTGTATTAAAAATTATGACATATATCATCTAAAGATTCAACAATTCTTTTCAGATCCATTCAGCTTTCAGGACTTCACCTGAGATGCCGATCATGATCTGTTTTACCGGCACTTTCCGTGCCGCCCTGGCTGTTGCCGCTCTGACCATATTCATTAATCCTCCGCAGCAGGGAACCTCCATGATCATTACGGTAATGGTGTTAACCATGGAAACATCTATCAGAGCTGTGAGTTTGTCAACATAAATTTCAGTATTATGATCCAGTTTCGGACATGCTATTGCCAGGGCGTGTCCTTTGAGATATTTGCTATGAAATGACCCCACTGAGAATGCCACGCAGTCAGCTGCGAGCAGCATATCAGCACCGCGGTAGTATGATGCCGTCGGATTAATAAGGTGCATCTGCACCGGCCACTGTCGTAATTCAGATGGGTTATCGGCAGGTGCTGCCACACTGAATGAAGCAGGAGCGGCGATGACCCTTTCCTTGCTTCCCGGGCATCCGGATCCCTGGTGGAATTGATGAAACATGCCCTCCTGGCTTATATTTGTTTGTGTCTGACCCGGGTTATTGTCTTCAGGTTTTTTGCCGCCATGACTGTGTACTTCGCTCAAGACCTGGTCAACATCAAAAGAGACGGAATCACGGTTCTCTTTTAGCCAGCCGGCACCCTGTTTAAGATAGCCCGATTCATTATGATCTTTCAGGTGCTTCAGGTGAGCGATAACTGTATTGGCACCCTTATTTACCATCTCACGGATCACAATGACCTCATCATACGGCTCAGCCTCACGCTGTTCTATCTCTATGGCTCCCTCAGGACAATGGCCAACACATGCACCAAGACCGTCACACATAAGTTCCGAAATCAGTCTTACCTTCCCGTCAATGATCTGCAGGGCACCCTCATGACAGTTTGGAATACATAATCCGCATCCGGTGCACTTCTCATCGTCTATCTTAATGATCTCTCTTTTCAATTTGTATATTTTCAGGGTTTCATTCAGCCAACAATCTTTACAGTAGAATGTTCATGCAAAAAAAATGATCAGAAGGAAAGCTCCTGATCATTTTTCTATTTTCTGCAGGAATCATGATTGTTAATCATCTTCCTGAACAGGGGGCGGTACTTTTTCCGGATATCTATTCAGAAATCAGTCCGCGGTTTTCAAGCAGTGCCTCAATGCCTGGTTCCTTACCTCTGAATGCAATATACATTTCCAGTTCATCGCGTGAGCCCTTGCGTGAGAGGATCTCCTTCTCAAAGCGTGTTGCCACCTCCTTGTTAAATATGTCACCGGTCTCCTTGAATGCTTTGAAAGCATCAGCATCAAGCACCTCACACCAGATATAGCTGTAGTAGCCTGATGAATATCCGCCTGAGAATATATGGCTGAAATAAGTTGAACGGTAACGTGGTATTATCTCGCTTATGAGACCGTATTTGTCCATTGCCTTCTTTTCGAAATCAGCAACGTTGATTTCAACAGGCTCTTTAAGTGAGTGATACTCCATATCGAGAGAGGAGGCTGCGAGGTACTCAACAGTTGTAAAACCTGTATTGAATTTACTTGCATTTTCAAGTTTGGTGATGATCTCATCAGGGATAATTTCGCCTGTCTGGTAATGTTTTGCATACACTTTGAGCACCTCTGGTTCGAGTACCCAGTGTTCCATTATCTGAGAAGGCAGTTCCACGAAATCTCTGGAAACGCCGCTGGAGTAAACAGTATTGGACAGGAGGCTGTGAAGTGCATGACCGAATTCATGGAACAGTGTTGAGGCTTCATCTGCAGTAATGAGTGCCGGAGCATCACCCTGGGGTGGGGTGAAGTTGGTCACCATGCTCACCAGCGGGGTCATGAATTTGCCGTCCTTATCAATCTTCTGTCCTCTCATAGCGCTGCACCATGCTCCACCGCGTTTGGAGGCGCGGGGGAAGTAGTCGATCATCAGAATACCTACATGGTCACCGTTGCGGCTTACTTCAAAGGTTTTTACATCGGGATGGTATTTCGGGATATCTGTGCGCTCGGCAAACTCAAGACTGTAGAGCCTGTTGGCAACATAGAACATGCCGTCGGTGACATTGCTGACAGCAAAGTAGGGTCTTACTTCCTCATCACTGATGTTATACTTTTCCTTGCGGATCTTCTCGGTATAGTAGAACCAGTCCCATGGCTCCAGCTTGAAACTGACGCCCTCACTGTTGATCATTTCCTGCTGTGCCTTTGCTTCTTCCTTTGCAACAGGCAGGGCAGCATCCCATATCTCACCGAGGAAACTGAGTACTCTTTCCGGCTCTTTGGCCATATTGCGCTCCAGCACATAGTCTGCATGACTCTCATATCCCAGCAGGTTGGCTTTTTCAACGCGAAGTTGCGCTATCTTTCCGGCTATCTCATTATTATCACGGTCATTGCCGTTGTTGCCACGCATCATGTAGCCTCTGAACATCTTCTCCCTGAGATCCCTGTTGTCAGCATATGTCATGAAGGGGAAATAGCTGGGAGCCTGCAGTGTGAACAGCCAGCTGCCTTCCATCCCCTTAGCTTTTGCGGCTGAAGCAGCCTGAGCCCTGACGCCGTCGGGGAGGCCTGCAAGGTCATTTTCATTGTCTATCACCAGGGTGAAGCCATTGGTCTCAGCAAGGAGATTCTCACCGAATTTTACTGAGAGCAGTGACAAATCCTCATTCAGCTTACGCAGCTTGACCTTGTCTTCAGCATTAAGACCTATACCGTTCCTGATGAACCCGAGATAACTGTCTTCAAGAAGCTTGCTCTCCTCAGGTGTCAGGTCAAATTTCTCCCTGTTCTCATAGACAGACTTCACTCTCTCAAAGAGCTTCTCATTAAGGGAAATATTATCCCTGTGTTTTGAAAAGAGAGGCGACATTTCTCTTGAAAGAGCCTGTATTGAGTCATTGGTGTTGGCAGAACTGAGGGGGCCGAAAGCACGCTGTGTTCTGTCAAGCAGGTCACCGGTAAATTGCATGGCCCTGATAGTATTATAAAAAGTAGGTTCTTCAGCATTGTTGATAATAACATCAACCTCTGCGATCTCTTCCTCCATTCCTTTCAGAAAGGCCGGTTTGAAATGGTCAAGCTTAATCTGATCAAACGGCGGCACACCGAAAGGTGTATCCCACTTGCAGAAGAAGGGGTTTTCGCATACCTCCTTTTTGCATGAAGTTGCTCCTACAGCAACCAACAGCATTATAAACAACATTTTTTTCATAGATTGGTTTTTTAATTTCAGGTTGATAAAAATATCAATTTATTGCATCTGGGCAAAGATTCAGAGCATATTACTCCCTTTATTTCACATTTCTTAACTCTTTCACTCAAACTCAATAACCGGATCTCCCTTGCTTACTTTCTGTCCCCGTTTGACCATCATTCTTCTTACCGTTCCATCGCGGTCAGAGACCACCTCCATGTAAGTTTTGTT
>JAQBHM010000109.1:0-6820 GCA_032127795.1 Bacteroidales bacterium
GATGGCTCTTAAACAGCAGGGAAGAACTCCTGTATTACAGGATCTTCTGTGATCATTTCGGGAAAGATATTGACCTTTCCTGGATGGGGCGGACTGGTGTCAGCAGCGTCTCATGATAATGAAGCAGAGAGCGGATCTCCCTTTTTATTTTCGAACAATACTTTAATAAATTGTAAAAACTTTAACTTAGCGATTCAAAGCAAATTGAATAATCACTAAACATCTACCACGTGAAAAAATTCATTTTTATTATGATGGCTGCAGGACTTATCCTCGCCTCATGCAACACAAACAAAGAAGTTTCAAATCCTTTTTTTGCTGAGTGGGATACTCCTTTTGGTGTTCCGCCTTTTGACAAGATAGGCAATGACCATTACATGCCTGCCCTGGATTCTGCCATAGTTATTGCACGGGCAGAGATAAATGCCATTGCATCAAGCACTGAGGAACCCACATTTGAGAATACTGTGGCTGCTTATGACCGCGGCGGCGAACTGCTTACCAAGGTAATGTATGTCTTCGGCAGCCAGTCGAGTGCAAATACAAATGACACTCTCCAGGCTCTGGAGGTGGAGATGGCGCCAAAGGTAGCCGCCTTCAGTGATGAGGTAATGCTTAATGCAAATCTCTTCGGGCGTATCAAAACTGTCTATGACAACCGCGAAAGTTTCGCGCTGACACCTGAGGAGCTTTTTATTCTTGAGAATCTCTACAAGGATTTTGTTCGCAGCGGTGCTCTTCTCTCAACGGAAGATCAGGAGGTGCTGAAGAAGCTTAACCAGGAAATTTCAGTTATGACAGTTAAATTCAGTCAGAATGTTCTTGCTGAGACCAATGATTTCAAGCTGGTTATTGACAATGAGGCTGATCTCAAAGGACTTCCTGAGAATGTCATTGCCGGTGCTGCCGCGATGGCTGCTGAGTCTGGCAATGAGGGCAAATGGGTCTTCACGACACAGAAGCCGAGCATGTTGCCTTTCCTGACATATGCTGAGAACCGTGACCTGCGCAAGACACTTTATGATGCATATCTTACCAGGGGCAATCATGACAATCAATATGATAACAAAAAGCTGCTTGCAGATATCGTTCGTCTGCGTGCTGACAGGGCCAAACTGCTGGGATACAAGTCTCATGCTGATCTGAATCTTGAAAACCGGATGGCAAAGAATCCGGCCAATGTCTTCACGCTGCTTGACCAGCTCTGGGTGCCGGCCCTTAATGTAGCAGGCAGGGAGCTGGCAGAGATGCAGAAGATTATTGACAGGGAGGGAGGAAACTTCAAGCTCGAGTCACATGACTGGTGGTACTATGCTGAGAAGCTTCGCAAGGAAAAGTATAATCTTGATGACAATGAACTAAGACCTTATTTCTCTCTTGACAATGTGCTGGAAGGTGCCTTTACGGTAGCCGATAAGCTTTTCGGGATAACCTTTACTCCCATAGCTTCTATTCCACTTCCGCATCCTGATGCAAGGGTATTTGAAGTTAAGGAAGCTGACGGCAGTCATCTTGGTGTACTGTATATGGACTTTTTCCCGCGTGAGAGCAAGGGGCAGGGTGCATGGTGCGGCGGGTACCGCGATCACAAATGGGTTGACGGCAAGGAGATAACACCGGTGGTAACCACGGTTTTCAACTTTACTTCTCCTTCGGGTGATACTCCTTCACTGCTCAGCTTCGACGAAGTCACCACACTCTTCCATGAATTCGGACATGCACTGCAGTCGCTCTTCTCAGAAAACAGGTATTCCACAATCTTTGCACCTATGGATATGGTAGAACTGCCGTCACAGATAATGGAGCATTGGGCAACAGAGCCTGAAGTACTTAACATGTATGCCAAACATTACCAGACCGGGGAGATTATACCCGAAGAACTGATCAGTAAAATCCAGAACAGCAGTTATTTCAATACCGGATTTGTCAATGTTGAGCTCCTGGCAGCATCAATGCTTGATATGGCCTACTATTCGCTCGAAGCTCCGGTTGATATGGAAGTTGCAAAATTCGAGAAGGATTATCTTACAAAGATCGGCCTTATAAAAGAGATAGAGCCAAGATACCACAGCACCTATTTTCTGCATATTGTTGGCGGTTATGACGCCGGTTATTATGTCTATACCTGGGCCGCTGTACTTGACAATGATGCCTTTGAGGCGTTTAAGGAAAAAGGAATTTTCGATAAGGCTACCGCCGCCTCTTTCCGCAAGGATATCCTTGAGCCAATGGGAATCACTGACGGAGAACAGAGTTATATAAAATTCCGTGGCCGTGAACCCAAAATTGACGCTATACTCAGGAACAGGGGACTGAACTGATAGCGAAGAGTAAAAACAGGGAGGCTGCCACATGTTGAAAACAGTGGCAGCCTCTTTTGTTTTCAATACTATACTATATCTTTCTGATTATGGGAGTTGACAAAAAGGATGGTGCCTGTCTGATCATATCCGGTGAGGAGTGACTCCCCGTTTTTCTGTTTCAGCCCTTCAGTGTGAAATCCGATCATGATAAGGGCAGCATGGGCTGACTTCTCATTTATAAGACTCTTTATGGTTGTTCCAGAATCTTGTATGATAATCTCAATGTTGTTTTCGGTAATCGGCAGCCTTCCTGTCTTTACAAGCAGTGAAAGCTCGCGGTAAGTCTCATCATACTGGTCCGGCTTGCAGGTCTCAAATATTTTTATGTTGGTTTTCTTCCAGTCAGGATGGCCTGAGATGATAAAGCTCAGGAGGATCAGCAGGCTTGAGTTTTCAGGGTCCTGGTAGTTGATCCATACATGTATTCCGTTTCTAAAGATCATCTCCCTGTTGCTTGCTGCCAGGAGACATATGTCAAAGTTGCCGGCCTTGATGAGGCGTATATTTTCAGTTATCTCACCGAGGGTATCAGGCTTGTCCTTGTCATATTCAAAGATGACCATGTTGTTTTCCATGCCGGAGATACCGGGCACCTGTATTGCCTGAACAATGGCGGAGGTGTAGGATGGCGATATTATGGTGTCAACATAAACATGGTTATTTGTTGTGTCATAAACCTCTATGAGCTGGGCCAGTTCTTCTGCAGCCTGTTTGCTGGTGGCTTTGGAGTAATAACCGTCTATCCGGTGCAGGTAGGTTCCAAAGCCGTACCTGTATGAAAGCCAGTTCAGAAGCCTGAAAGCCTTGGCCCTTTCAAATGAGTCTTTTGAAATACAGATGGCGCTGGGCCTCCATTCTTTTGCTTTTATCCTGCTCCCCGTCTTCTGAAGATATACCTGCAGGTTACGGTTTATCTGGAAGAGTGTATTGGCAAAGAGTGACTCAAGCCCTTGGCGGTTGCGGTGATAGTATGAGATGTATGAATAGAGGCCTACCATTATGATCACCGATGCAAAGGCGTAGGGTGCATTTATCTTGAACATGACCCAGATGGCAATAAGAAATCCGCCGAGCGAAAAATACCATCTTGATTTGAATGAGGGTCTGTATGAGGGCGATGAGCCAAAGTGGTTCAGAAAAGAGATAAGGCATAATGAGCCATAGGTCACCAGGAAGAACATTGATATTATTTCTGCCACAGCATTTACACTTCCCAGGGCAACAAAGACGAAGGCAATGACTATGGTAACCAGAGAAGCATTGATGGGTTCATTATCTTTCTCCCGGGAATGGGAAAGCCATTTGTTCAGCCTGGCTGAAGGAAATGATGCGTCATGTGCCAGGGCCTGTAAGGTCCTTGGGGCAACCATCACGGACCCGAGGGCTGAGGAGAGTGTTGAAGCTGCCAGTCCCAGCGGGACTATCACGATCCCTCCGATGGCTATTTTAGACATTATCAGCTGGTTGTCAATCATGTCAGCAGGACTGGCTGATGTTGCAAGCTTATAGATCACAAAGAAGTAGACCACCATCCCTGCCAGGGTGGCTGCTGTTGTCCCGATAGGTATTGACCTGCCCGGGTTACGCAGGTCTCCCGAGAGCCCCACGCCGGCCGTCATACCTGTAAATGCCGGGAAGACAATGGCAAAGACAGTAAAGAACTCCTTCATGTTCCTCATTTCCAGTGCCGGAATTTGCTCCGGTATTGCGGCGTTAAAATCAGTCTTCCCCAGGAAGAACATGATAAGGGTGAAAAAAAGTATCCCCACAACAACATAAAGTGTTTTTACTCCCGTATTGGCACCCTTGCGAAGTATTACAATACCCAGGAGTGCCATTGCCGGAAGGCTGATGAACTGCCTTGGCAGATTGAAATTAAGTGAGTCGGCAAAGAATTTAAAGAGAAACTCAAAAGCCTCAGTAAAAGCAATGATGTAAAAGGCCACACTTATGGCCTGTGACAGGAAAAGGGCCATGCCTATGGTAGCCCCGATATTGAGACCGAAGGAGCGCGAGATTATAAAATATTCACCTCCCCCTTCAACGCGCTTGTTTGTTGCCAGCTCAGAGATTGCAAGTGCTGTGGGAATTGTCAGGGCGTGGCCCAGGATGATAAGCGCCAATACTCCCCAGAAGCCAAGTGTACCTACGGCAAATCCGAATCTCAGGAAAAGGATCGCACCCAGAATGGTTGAAATGGCAGTGAAAAAAACCGGAGCGGTCCCGAATTGTCTTTTTTTGATTACTGTATCCACTATCAGAATTGGAGTGAAAAGTTAATAATAATTCATCCTTCAGATGTAAAAAGATAAAAAAACAAACTAAAAAAGAAAATATTTATTAATAATGTAATATGAATTAAATATATATATATATTTGACCTGATATGTAAATAAATAGTATTAATTATATGATTCTCGTAAACGCAAATAACTTTTTTATAAATAATTGCAATAACAAGTGGTTGCAAAAGGGAGGATAATTGCGTATAAAGAACTGATAACAAGAAAACTGATACAAAAGAGCCTCCCGGATGCGGGGGGCTCTTTTTTTAAAACTGAAAAACATGGATAAGAGATTTTTACAGACCGAAGAGAAAATTGATTTTGTCAAGAGCACCTTTTCAAGGGAATTGTCAGAAAAACTAAGACTGACCAAAGTTTCATCTCCTATAGCAGTCATAGATGGCACAGGGATTAATGATGATCTTAACGGGACTGAGCAGCCGGTACGTTTTCCGGTTCGCTCACTGAACGGGAGGCAGGCAGTCATAGTGCATTCACTGGCCAAATGGAAGAGGGTTCGCCTGGAACAGCTCAATGTATCAGAGGGAGAAGGAATACTGACAGATATGCGGGCTCTGCGCCCCGATGAAGAGTGCGGTCCGCTGCATTCAATCTATGTAGATCAGTGGGACTGGGAAGTACATATTGCCGAAAAACAGCGTACCCTGCAGTTCCTGAAACTTACAGTCGGAAAGATTTACGAGTCACTGAAGGCTACGGAAAGATCAATATCAATAATGTATCCGGACCTGGTGCCTGTTCTGCCGGTGGAGATCACCTTCATTCATTCGGAAGAGCTGATGCGGAAATACCCGGGGTTGACTCCACGGCAGAGGGAGAATGAGGCAGCCCGTCAATACAGGGCCGTATTCATAATCGGGATAGGGGGAGTGATGAGCAACGGAGAGGTTCATGACGGACGTGCACCCGACTATGATGACTGGAGCAGTGTCAATGATGACGGCTATACGGGTCTCAACGGAGATATCATTTTCTGGAATCCTGTTCTCGAAAAAGCTTTTGAAATATCATCGATGGGGGTCAGGGTAGACAAGCCCGCTCTCCTGAGGCAGCTTGCAAAGTGCGGATGCCCTGAAAGAGAAAAGCTCCCGTTTCATAAAATGGTGTTGTCAGGATTTATCCCGTTAAGCATTGGAGGCGGTATCGGTCAGTCGAGGTTGTGCATGTTCATGCTCCGTAAGGATCATATAGGGGAAGTGCAGGTGGGGATCTGGTCGGAAGAGACGGAGCAGGAATGCCAGCGAAAGGCAGTTGCGCTGCTTTGAACCTGCCTCTGTCATTATCTCATCCAGTATGCTTTAGCCTTGTTATACAGCGGTGAGATATATCTCCGCCACATGCCGAACCTTGACAGTGATGTATATTCCACAAGGTATCTGAAGGGTTTTGCCCGTTGCAGGTAGTGAACAATAAGGTAGAGTGCCCATACTGTCACTATCAGCACGCCGAAGCGGAGGAAATGCACGGTAATCTTCCACCAGAGGGAGCTTACATCAATGCCGGCAACGCTTACCAGGGCGGGTAAGATAATCCCGATCAGCATTGATATTATCAGCCAGAACGCTACCGCCAGTCCGTGTGTTGTCTGAATGGCCCTCTCGGGGCACCTGTTGATGCATTTCATGCAGCTTTCACATGTAAGTTTCCAGTAGGGGCGGCCATCTACCAGTCTTATTGATTTTGTCGGGCACTCCATGATACACAGACCGCACAGGTTGCATCCCGTGCCGGCGGCAAATGTCTTGGACAGGAAAAACCTGCCTGCAAGATAATATCCCAGTGCTACCGGCAATAAGGCCAGGTCGACAGGCAGGCTGTAAAGGCCGCGCCATACCCTTTTACCTGTCAGTATCTTCTGTGCAAAGCGCCTTACATTTGCCTCCCAGTGGCTGTATATTGAATTGACGACCTCACTTCTTACACCGGGGTGAAGACTGATCCAGTTTGAAGGCAGGTCCACAGGCCTGAAACCTATACACCGGTAGCCTTTCAGCATCAGGATAAATGCCGGCAGCAGGAGTGCCACACCTGATACGCCGTTAATGAACAACTTTGACATCTTCAGGCCGCCCCTGGTATTCATCAGGAAGACCTTCCGTCCCTCTCCCCCTGGCAGTCGCAGCATGAAGTAGATCATTGCCGGTATAGCGT
>JAQBHM010000110.1:0-2794 GCA_032127795.1 Bacteroidales bacterium
AGTACCGGCAATTCCGGCGCTCTCTGCTGCATTTAATGATGTATAGCTAACGTTGAATGACATTGGCATAACCCACGTTGAAATATCATAAAAGGTAGTATCCTTGAATTGTGTTATTGTTTCAAACAGACTTCTGACAAACCTGTATTCCTTCTGTTTTGCCGGCACGAAGTAACTGTCATCTGAGATGTATCTCTCACCGTTTTTATTAATATTCCTGGCACAGCTGAATACTTCAATTTTATGTCTGAGCAGGTTTTCAATGAACTTGCTGCCTGCAGCCCTGTCATACCTGGTGGTAAAGAGATAGCCCTTCACCGCTGAGGCGTCAGCCTCACGTATTGCGCTTCTGTAGAACTCTCTCTGCATCTCAAGAAGTTTTACCCTCATTTCCAGTCCTGCCTCAATGGTTGAGAGTGTCACGGTAAACTGGTTCCTGATGGCAAATGGAAAAGAGAGCAGTCCGGATGGTACTTCCCTCAGGTGCCCTTTTACACCGGCCTGTTCAAAGAGTATACCTATGGAGCCGTGAATATCAGGATAGGCAGAACCTTTACCCAGGTAGAAATCATCAAAGCTCTCTTCGGTATAATAGAGGCTTCCGATAGCATCAAGGTGCTTTGCATGAAATTTACTTATTTGAGTTGTAATTTCCTGATTCTCAATAGGTACTACAGGATTGTTCCGTGTCTGGACACCTGGCTGGAAGAAAAATGTGGAGTTCGCACCCATTTCATGGTGATCTGTGTTGATGTTTGGCATCCAGCGGTGGAAGGCCTCTACCCGGCCAACTGTTTCGGATTGCTGGAGCATGATATAGTCGCGGTTCAGATCAAACCAGTAATGGTTTGTTCTTCCTCCGGGCCATGTTTCACTGAACTCGCGGCTTGAAGGGTCAGGATTAAGAGTATTAATACCTCGATACATATTCACCCATGTTGAATGGCGTTGCATTCCGTCAGGATTCAGGGCGGGATCAATAAGAATAATGGCATTTTCAAGGATTCTATCAATCTCCGGGCCCTCACCGGCGGTGAGGTAATATGCTGCGACAAGTGATGCATTCTGTGCGCTTGATTCATTGCCGTGCACACCATATCCGAGCTTGATAATGACGGGCATATTTGCGGTAACAACATTACCTGACGCGGCAGGATCTGACAGTTTAAGATGTTCAAGCCTGATTTTCTCAAGGTTACGGATATTCTCCGGCGAACTGATAATGAGGTTGCCCAGGGGTCGTCCTTCCCAGCTTTTCCCGTACTCTTCCCATACTGCCCTGTCTGATTTTTCAGCCAGCAGCTTCATATATGCCAGCAGTTTGTCATGTGTTACATGCCATTCTCCCACTTCATGGCCAATGGCAGAAAAGGGGGTGGGTATTGCACTGCTGTAACTGATGTCTGACGGAAGAAAGTATGTGAGTTTTTCCTGGGCATGAGCAACCATAACCAGCAGCAATAGCTGTGCGATCATAAAAAGTTTTTTCATCATCATGAAGTTAGGAGGTAAGAGAAGGCAATATCGGAAAAAAGTATTTACCAGGTCAGCTAAAACAGTTGTTCTTCAACATATTCATGCAAGAGATCTGCGCCTGTAAAAGTGCACCGGATCACCAAATTTGCCCAACCCTACGGTGGTCCCTGGTATGAGGTTGAGCTTCAGTCCGCTGACATTATTTTCATCAATCTCCCTGTAGCCGGGTTTGCCTTCATATATCGTGTAATTTGGCCTGTACCGTGCAGGAGTGAGGTTGGGCATTATGATATTGCTGCCACACATAATTGCCTTCTCCCTGCCGGCCTGATCTACGGTCTCCATGGCGGTTGATGCTACAATATTAATATCCTTCATTACTATCCGCAGTACGGCTATCATCCTTAAGGTAAGTCCAAAACGCTCCCTCAGGAAAAGGTTTTCTGTTCCGTTATGTCCGAGGGGAGTGTCGGAATGTTCAATAAAAGGCCCCATTCCGCACATGTCAATATCAAAATCACGCATAAAAATAATATCATCAGCAAGGTCATTGAGGGTCTGGTATGGAAGCCCGATCATAACCCCTGTGCCGGTCTGATACCCTGTTTCCTTAAGTGCCTTCAGACATTCCACCCTCCTGTAATAATCATGCATGTCGTCTTCCGGGTGTACTTTTCGGTAAAGGTCCTTTCCTGAGGCTTCTATCCTGAGAAGATAGCGGTGTGCTCCGGCCTCAAACCAGCGCCGGTATACTTCGGTATCCTGTTCACCAAGCGATAGTGTGATACCCAGCTCATTGTCAGTCTCCTTACGAATCGTCCGGATAAGAAATTCAATATTGTCTGTAAAAGCATTACTGGAATTCTCGCCTGCCTGTATCGCTATGGACCCAAAGTTCATCCTGTGTGCATACCGGGCTGCTTCCATGACCTCCTCATCTGTCATAGTGTAGCGTTCAATTTGCATATTGACCCTTCTGACACCGCAATAGAGACAGTTTTTCCCGCATGTATTTGAGTATTCTATCAGGCCCCTGAGGTAAACTACATTCCCAAGATATTTCTCCTTAATCTCAGAAGCCTTGCGGTAAAGATGACATGCTTCTTCATTATCAGATTTAAGCAGGGTAATAATATCTTCTTGTTCAAACTCATTTTTTTCAAGTATTGAACGTATCTCAGAAGTCATTTAATGTAGTTTTTTTGTAACTAGAAACGCATGTACGTGTGATATGTTCATTTATAAGATATTTTTCCCATTCAGAAGCCTCTTCCAAACATTCCCCATAGTGTGACCTTCAATTCCTGCCACCTGTTCA
>JAQBHM010000111.1:0-3851 GCA_032127795.1 Bacteroidales bacterium
CTGATCTCATCATCCCACCTTGAAATTTCATCACTAAGTGAGGCATCGCTGAGAAGCACCTCTCGCATATGGCTGTCCCCGGAAAGGATGTCAAAGGGCATGATATGGTACTCATATTCATAGGGAGGCGGGTTGAATGACAGGCTTCCTGCCGGGGAGGTCTTGATAATGGAACTGAAGAGATGCATTGCTGTGACTACAGGTCTGTATACTGATGTGTCAGTGACATGTATCTGAATTCCACGGCAGTATTGTCCTTCATATTTATTAAAGGTAGGAATGAAGTCATGAATCCGGAAGGCGCATCCGGGGAGATTGCGGCTTCTGAGATCCCTGAGCACTGCTTCGCTGTTTACATAAGGAGCTCCTAAAAGCTCGAAAGGAATCACGGTGCCTCTTCCTTCTGACAGGTTAAGTGCTTCGGCAAGGACAGTTCCGGGATAGACAACCGTTGTTTCCGGAGATGGCATATTGGGTGATGGCAGTACCCATGGCAGGCCTGTCTCGCGGTAGAGAGAGTTTCGTCGCCAGCCTTCCATCCGTATTACTGTGAGGTCGCAACCGCCAATATGCTTCTCATTAATCCAGAGAGCCATTTCACCGATTGTCATTCTGTGACACATGGGTATTGAGGCTCCTCCGACGAATGTAAAGAACTCTTCCTTCAGAACAGGCCCGTCACATTGCAGACGGCCTATGGGATTGGGTCTGTCGAGAATATAGACCGGAATACCTGCCTCGGTGCAGGCTTCCATACAGAGTTTAACGGTCCATATGTAGGTATATAACCTCGCTCCGACGTCCTGAAGATCCACTACCAGGGCCTCAAGGCCCTCAAGCATGTAGGGTGAAGGCTTGCGGTGTTCGCCATACAGGCTGTAGACAGGGACTCCAAGAAGAGGATGTAATGATCCTTCCCACTCGATCATGTTGTCCTGTGTCTGCCCGAAGATTCCGTGCTGAGGGCCAAAAAGAGCACCGAGAGTGCAGCCACTGCCACTGCTGAAAACCTCGGTGATGTACCTGAAGTCCGAGGTGATGCTCGGTGCATGATACAGCAATCCAACCTTCTTTCCGATAACCCCGGCGGGCATCTTCCTGTTTACCAGATCAAGACCTGAAAGTACTTTCATATAACACAAAAATAAATAAAAAGCCATCCGAAATGACATTGTTACTGATGATGTGTAAAAGAAGATTAAAATTAAATCTATCGAGCCGCCTGGGGCGGTTATTCAAATATCACTGACTTAAAGGTGGAGAAATCACTTAAAGTGAAATCGTTAGAATTATTATGTATGATTTTATTTTTGGATTTCGGCTTTGTCATTACCTGCGTCAGGAGAGTAAATCGCCAAATGCTTTTCAAATTATCCTTTCTATTTTAAAAGAGGACATAATAGTTATCTTTGAAAACTTCATTATGGACTTATGAAACATCTTTATTACTTTTTGCTGGCAAGCCTCTTACTTTCTTTGGGGGCATGCAACAATGGCTCTCAGATAGATATTTACGGAACCACGGACCTTCACGGTATGCTGCTGCCCTTCGACAATACCGACGGCGTGGCTACTGACCGGTCCCTGGCAAACCTTGCATCACTAGTTGAAATCAGGGGTAATGAGAACATGGTATTGCTGGATAATGGTGACATCCTGCAGGGAGACCCGCTGACATACTATTATAACTTCGTTGACACCTCTGATACACATATTGTTGCAGAAATCCTTAATTATCTCGGTTATGATGCTGCTACTGCCGGAAATCATGATATTGAGACGGGCCATAATGTATATGACAGGATTAGAGGCGAATACAGGTTTCCGATGCTAGCAGCAAATGCTGTGGACATAAGTACCGGCAAACCCTATTTTGAGCCCTATGCCGTAATCAGAAAAAAGGGATTGAAGATAATAGTCTTCGGATTGATCACACCTTCAGTGCCGGGCTGGCTTCCGGAATCGCTGTATGACGGAATGAGATTTGACGGGATGATTGAGACCGCAAAGAAGTGGATGCCTGTAATGAAGGAGGAAAAGCCTGACATTCTTATTGGATTATTCCATTCAGGGTTTGGAAGAGAGGAAGCGGGGAAGGGCGATGAAAACAGTTCCCTGGCTGTGGCTGTCAATGTACCGGGTTTCGATATTGTCTTCTGCGGACATGATCATAACCAGCAGAATAAAACCGTAAAGGATGTGGATGGCAATTCGGTACTGATCCTTGATGGTGGCAGCAGGTCAGCAGCGCTTATGCATGCAAAGGTCACATTCTTAAAAGCGCCTGATGGCCCTGATGAAAAATTAATAACAGGCGAGCTTATTCCGATGAATTCATTGCCGGAATCATCAGCATTCATCAAACGGTATAAAGTTGTATCTGAAAAACTAAAGGAATATACCTCAGAGGTGATAGGAAGGTCAACCTCCACAATCACGACACGTGATGCCTATTTCGGTCCATCGGCATTTGTCGATCTCATACACACTATTCAGCTTGACATCACCGGAGGTGATATTTCATTTGCTGCCCCTCTCTCTTTTGATGAACGGATAGGCAGCGGGGATATACTCATCAGGGATATGTTCAGGCTTTACAGGTTTGAGAACTTTCTCTATAAGGTGAAAATGACTGGCAGGGAAGTCGACAAATACCTTGAACATTCTTACGGTTTATGGCTAAATACAATGAAAAGCAGTGATGACTATCTTCTTGAATACAGGTTAAACGAAGAGAATCAGATTCAGCTTTTCAATGGGATGGCCAGGCTGCGCAATGCTTCATACAACTTTGATTCCGCAATGGGTATCAGCTATGTTGTAGATGCCACGAAACAACGCGGTGACAGGGTGACAATCTCAAACCTGTCTGACGGTTCTCTCTTCTCTTACGATTCGATATATACTGTCGCCGTCAACTCTTACAGGGCAAATGGCGGCGGAGGACATTTTGATGCTGCCGGCATAGGCAATGCGGACCTTGATTCAAGGATCATCACTGCAACCGAACGGGACCTGAGGTATTATATGACCGAATGGATTCGTGAAAAGGGCACAATAGATCCGGCGCCGTTATCTGCCTGGAAAATCGTTCCTGAAAAATGGGTGGCAGAGGCGCAGGCCCGCGAAACAAGACTTCTCTTTGAAAGATAATTATAAGATAATAACAGGTAAATAGATTTTTGATGAAAAAGTTCTTATTATTCTCGATTCTGACATTAATGGCAATATCCTTTTCTTCGGCAAAGAAAGAGAAGGACAAGCCTGTCAACCTGATAATATTTATTGGTGATGGGATGGGAGTTGACCAGGTGTATGCCGGAATGACAGCTTCAGGTTTTAAAATGACCTTCCCGGCTTTCCCGGTATCAGGCTTCAGTATAACATATTCTGCCAACAGCTATATAACTGACTCTGCTGCAGGAGCCACAGCAATCTCTACAGGAGAAAAGACAAATAACGGGATGATTGCAGTCCGGCCTGACAGTACAGATATCGAAACCATTTTTGAGATAGCCAAAGCTAAAGGTATGTCAACAGGAGTAGTCTGCACAAGTCCTGTAACCCATGCAACGCCTGGATCTTTTATAGCTCATAATGTATCAAGATCAAACTATGAGGCCATTGCCGAGGATTTTCTGAAGGGCACCGCTGATGTTTTCATCGGGGGGGGGAAGAATCATTTCTCCGCACGTAAAGACAGTATCGACCTTACTGCAGATCTGAAAGCTATGGGGTACGAGGTTGTATATACCCTTGATGACCTGAGAAAAGTCTCTTCGCCGCGGGTGGCAGGACTTCTTGCCGGTTCAGACATGCCATCACTAGCGGGAGGCAGAGACCCTGATTAC
>JAQBHM010000112.1:0-6417 GCA_032127795.1 Bacteroidales bacterium
CTGATCCGGTGTTGAAGGATGAGTGCGTGATATATACTGCCCATTATGATCATTCAGGCATTGACGGTTCAGGTAATGTCCTGAACGGTGCCAATGACAATGCCTCAGGCTCCATCGGGCTGCTCAATGTGGCAAAAGCATTTTCCTCACTCGAGGAAAAACCATTGAGAAGCATCGTATTTCTGTGGACCACCGGCGAGGAAGAAGGTCTTCACGGCTCTTCTTATTATGTTGACCACCCTCTCTTTCCTCTTGAAAAAACAGTGGTCAATATAAACTTTGATATGATTGGAAGGTCAAGGATGGCAACAGACGTTGGTGCATCCCTAACCGGAGAAATGGATATTACAGGTGCCGACACCATTAAAATCGTTTCGGCAAGGGAAAGTACCGGCTTCCTGAATAAGGTAATGGAATCATGCATTGATAACGGGCTTTATCCCATTGACGAAGGGAAGGGTTCCCATTTTTCGGGATCAGATCATTATCCTTTCTACCGTAAAGGTATCCCTGCTGTCTTTTTCTTTACAGGGCTTCATCAAGACTACCATAAATATACTGACGATTTCGAATTCATTGATTTTGAAAAGTTGGTAAAGGTCTCCAGGGCAGGTTTTCTCGCAGGTTACCTGGTAGCCAATGATCCGAACCGGCCTGTGATTGATAACCCTTCAAAATAGATAATCCCTCGACTGAGAGCTGATGAAGACAAAGAGGGTGATGATAGCCTCTGAGGAGGTGGAATATGATATTATCAGATCCTCACGGCGCACAGTAGCTCTTTATATCAGGCCGGGAGGCACCCTGCTTATAAGAGCACCATGGTATGTCCCGGCTTATGTCCTTTTAAAGTATGTTGAGTCAAAAGCACCGTGGATCAGCAGGCACCGTGATAAGCTGAAGGAAATCAGGCCGGATCAGGCATACACCTTGATAAATGACGGAGATAAGATCCCTATCATGGGCAGGGAGCTGACGGTCAGGGCTCATGAAAACAGCAGGAACGGGACATATGTCATTGGAGATGAGATACATGTCTTCGGATCCGGAGCGTTAACACCAGAAAAAATAACGGTCCTCATCGATAACTGGTACCTGAAGGAGGCCTGGGATTATTTTACGGAACGAACGCAGGAGCTCGTCAGATTGCACGGAAACCTTTTACCTGAGCCCTCATCGGTGAGCATCAGAAAGATGAAAAGGAGATGGGGCACCTGCAGATCCAACGGCGCAATTCTATTCAACCGTGAGCTAATAAAAAAGGATAAGGAGCTGATTGACTCGGTCATAATCCATGAGCTATGCCACCTTGTGCATCATAACCACGGGAAAGAGTTTTATGCCCTGCTCGAAAGTATAATCCCTGAATACCGCCAACGGCGTAAAGATCTGCGCAATCTGTAACAGAATTACACGGAACGCGAAGCGTAAAGCAAAGGTTAAAGGTTAAAGGCGGAAGTCGACATTTGACATTCGACTTTCTCCTTTCTCCTTTTATCTTTTATCTCTCACTCTATGCTCTATGCTATTTCCTCCCCTTCAGTCTGGCTCCTCTCTAAAATTGCCCATCGGGCAATTTCTTAACGCTCGGCCCCCTTTCTCCTTTCTCCTTTACTTCCCTCCTGCCGGCAGATTTTTCTGAAGATACCAGAACATTGTCTCGTACAGGTGTCTCGTGGTATTCTGACCTTCATAAATGCCATGAGACCTGTTGGGATATTCAATCATTGAAAATATCTTATTATTTTTAATAAGCTCATTTACAAGATATTCCATATTCTGATAATGCACATTGTCATCTCCTGAACCATGGATGAGCAAAAGGTTTCCCTTCAGTCCGGCAGCATGATTTACCGGAGAACCGTCGCGGTATCCTTCCTCATTTGTTTCCGGGAGGCCCATATATCGTTCCTGGTAGATTGAGTCATAGAACTTCTGGTTACTGACAAAGGCAATTGCTATACCTGTCTTGTAAATATCGGGATACCTGAACATGCAGTTAAGTGTCATTGAGCCGCCGCCGCTCCAGCCCCAGATACCTATCCGCCCGGGATCTACGAAGCTGAATGTCTCCATTATCTTACGTGCTGCCCTGGCCTGATCATGTGTTGCAAGTATACCTATCTGGCCATAAATGCTCTTACGCCATTCACGTCCTCTGAACATTGCCGTACCGCGATTATCAACGCTCATGATTATGTACCCCTGCTGGGCAAGGAACTGATGCCATAGGTCTCCTCCACCGAAGCTGTTCTGCACCGTAGAGCTTGCAGGCTCACCGTATACATGAAAGATAACAGGATACTTTTTTTCGGGGTCAAAATCAAAGGGTTTGATCATTGAACACCAAAGCGTTTCTCCATCGCCAATGTCAAGTGTAAAAAACTCCTTGGGGCTGATCTGCAGGGATCCGTAGAGTTGTTTCATCCTGGTGTTATCCTCAAGTGATCTCACCTGCCTGTGAGCCGGCAATGATACAAGGTCAATTGTGTTGGGGGCAGAGGCGTTGGAATATGTATGAATGGCATACCGTGTATCGGGAGAGACCTGGTAAGAATTATGGCCTGTCAGATCAACAGGGGTGAGTCGTTCCGCCTGCTTCTTACCGTCCATTCTGATCCTGAAGAGATACCTTGCAGTGGGATCTTCCGGGGAAGCAATAAAATAGACGTATCCCTCTTTTTCATTGACTGACAGCAGGCTGATAATATCATATTCACCGGGTGTCATGTTGATCACCCGGGAGCCGTCGCGTGAGACCTTATAAAGCTGGTACCAGCCTCCGCGTTCGCTCATGAAGGTGAACCACTTGCCATTTTCAAGCCACTCGAGATCATCACATACATTTACCCAGGCTTTGTCACTGTCAGTAAAAACTGTTGTGACATCTCCAGTAGCAATATCGGCAAGAAGTACCTTATTGGTGTTCTGTGGCCTGTTGAGCTGCTGTATTACAAGTTCGTCTGATGAAGCGGCGAACTCCATACGTGCAAGATAATTGTTCCTCGGGTCTCCCTCAGTCTTTATCCAAACGGTCTCACCTCCTTCAGCACCTATTACCCCAATACGTGCTGCTGATCCCGTTCTCCCAACCTTGGGATACGGAATGGTGGTTATTTTCGGATATACGGAATCGGTATTATTTATGAGGAAAAATGTATCAGTGCCTTCCGTATCAAGCTGCCAGTATGCAATATGACGTGAGTCAGGGCTCCACCTGAATCCGTCACGGCAGTCGAGCTCCTCCTCATATACCCAGTCGAACGTTCCATTGATGATCCGGGAATTGCCGTTAAAAGTTATCTGCCTGGTAACTGAGGTGGCAAGATCATCGATGTATATATTCCTGTTGCTTACGTATGCTACACTTTTCCCGTCAGGAGAGAACTTGGCGAACATCATTGAAGATGCCGGCATGGTACGTCCCAGCTGACCAAGGCTTCGGGTGACAGTATCGAATACCCAGTAATCACCTTTCGTGTTATACCTCCATACTCTCGAAGAGTTTGTAAAAACAAGCATCAGTCTCCCGTCAGGTGACCACGAGTAATCATCAATCATAAGAGGCTCATCCATCCCTGCCGGTATAAGTTCATTTGCTGAAACGATGATCGATTTCACGCCTGTCTTTGTATCGTACCTGACAATATCTGCACCGCCACCCGATGTCGAACGCTCGAGGGTGGTATAACCACTTCCGCCGTCAACCCATCGTGCAGGGCCAAAACCCTGAGACCGGTACATGCCTTTTGAATAAATATCTTCAAGGGTCAACAATCCTGCCTGCCCGCTGGATGTCAGGGTGATGGCAATGAATATCAGAGAGGTGAGAACAGTGAACTTCTTTTTCATGATTCTGGCTTTTTAAACTCAATACCGGTGTATAAAAGTAATTGGTAATCCTAATGAAAGGAAATGCTTTTATCATTTTTATTGATGTTTAGCAATTTTGATTCACGGGAATACTTACACCATTAACCTTCAGTGCGATGCTTTATATCATCAGATCATTTTTTACTCCTGACTTTCAACAAATCACGGATGTCTTAAGAATAAAATAAATGTTGACGGGCAGATTATTGCAGCCTGTCCACTTTGAATAGGCTTGCGATTGTTCTATATTCGTGTCTGTTCAAAATCAATTCTCATGAAGAAGAGAGATTTCATAAGGACCCTTACTACGTCAGCTGCCGGAGTAGCAATGATGTCATCGATGCCCGGCTGCTCACTGTTCTCTCCAAATGAAAAAATGCCTGTAAGCTGGGCCTGGATCACTGCAGGCAAACAGACTGACGAAGAGTGGGATATGATATTCCGGAATCTGAAGACAGCAGGTATCACAGGCATGCTGATACGGGCCTCCGGGGATCAATACCGGAGTATAATACCATTGGCACAAAAGCACAGCATTGATATCCATGCATGGATCATCACCCTTAACCGTGCCTGGGACGATGAGGCTAAGAAACACCCGGAATGGTACACTGTCAGCCGCAGGGGAGACTCGTGCCTTGATGTACACCCTTATGTTGATTACTACCAGTGGGTATGTCCCTCAAAAGAGGAAGTTTACAGCCATATTGAGAATGAGGTCATGTCATTGCTCAACATCAATGGGCTAAAGGGTGTGCACCTCGATTATATAAGATACAGCGATGTTATTCTCCCTGTCGGCCTCTGGAAGAAGTACAACCTGGTGCAGGACAAGGAGTATCCTGAATTTGATTTCTGCTACTGCGAAACCTGCCGTGAGAGATTCCTTGAGGAGAGCGGCATTGACATCCGCAATCTTGTTGAGCCCGAGTCAAGTGTCGAATGGAGAGAATACCGGTGGAACAGTGTGACACGCTTTGTGAACCGGCTGTCAGAGAAGGTACACAATGACAGTCCTGGCCGGTTGCTTACTGCAGCTGTTTTTCCCTATCCTGAAATAGCAAGGATGATATGCAGGCAGGACTGGGCAAAATGGAATCTTGACGCTTTCTTCCCCATGATATACCAGAGCTTTTACAATGAAGACATTAACTGGATCGGTACCTCCGTAGCTACAGGCGTAAGTGATTTGCAGGGCCGTGCACCCCTCTATTCAGGTCTGTTCGTTCCGGCATTGCCTCCGGAAAAGATACAGGAAGCAATAGATGTATCAATTACCAACGGTGCTGCCGGCGTGTGTTATTTTAACTATAACTCCCTGAGTGCGGAACATTGGGAAGTACTGAAAAAGAAACGGCAGAAATAATTCAGCCTATATTGGTAAAGACAGCCTGAATATCATCATCATCCTCAAGCCTGTCAAGCAGTTTTTCAACATCAGCCATCTGCTCTTCGGTAAGCTCAACAGTATTTGTCGGGATACGTTTCAGTGAAGCCTTTTTCACTTCAATCCCTTTGTCCTCAATGGCTTTTGAAAGTGATCCGAAATTTGTGTAATCGCCGTATATGTAAACGGTATCCTCGTATTCCTCAATTGATTCAAGTCCGGCCTCAATCAATTCAAGTTCAAGATCCTCCACTGTCATTTCCTCCGGCTTGTCCAGTTCGAATACAGCCCTTCTGGAGAACATAAATTCAAGGGAGCCGGTGGGAACGACGGATCCCCCGTTTTTATTGAAATAGGCTTTTACATTAGCAACTGTGCGGGTGTTGTTGTCTGTGGCCGCTTCAGCAATGACAAGCACGCCGTGGGGGCCTTTACCTTCATAAATAATTTCGGAAAAGTTGGCGGTATCTTTTCCTGAGGCTCTCTTGATGGCAGCCTCGATATTATCCTTAGGCATGTTCTGGGCCTTGGCATTAAGGATGGCTGTTCTCAGCCGGGCATTCATTTCCGGATCCAGTCCCCCCTCTCTGGCAGCCATTGTAATTGCCTTGGCAAGCTTGGGGAAAAGTTTTGACATCTTGTCCCATCTGGCCTCCTTGGAGGCTCTGCGATATTCAAATGCGCGTCCCATATTATTATGTTAAATGTCGAATGTCAAATGTTTATATCAGTATATCAAGGGGGCAAAAATACAATCAGAATCTGAGATTTTTCCGGACCCGTGAAAATTTATTCATGATGACTGTCAGCCAAAGAAGAGGTATGCAATAAGAATACTTGCTATTACTCCGAAGAGGTCTGCAATGAGTCCGCATACAACGGCATAGCGTGTATTTTTTATTCCCACTGATCCGAAATAGACAGCCAGGATATAGAAGGTAGTGTCAGTAGAACCCTGAAAGGTGCAGGCAAGACGGCCCACAAATGAGTCAGCCCCATAGGTTGTCATGGCATCAACCATTAATCCGCGGGAGCCGCTCCCGCTAAGAGGCTTCATGAATGCGGTGGGCAGCGCATCAGAGAAACGGTTATCAAAACCCAGCCATGCAAAGAAAGATGAGACTCCCTGAACCATCATATCCATGGCTCCTGAAGCC
>JAQBHM010000113.1:0-4826 GCA_032127795.1 Bacteroidales bacterium
ATTGCCACCGGCAGTTACGGAGGAGAGACAGCAATATATTACGATCACAGACCATTGTTTTTCTCGGGTGATATTGTCAGGGAGGAAGAAAACATCCACTACCCTCTTCTGCAGAGAGGTGAATATGACAGGATACTCCTGATCTCCGGGGGTCTGGAGAAACACCTCCCCCAGCTGGCGAAACATAAGATAAATGAGGTCATATACCTCGAAAATGATCCGGCAGTAATAGCAGCAGAGAATGCTTCTGACACACTTATGAACGGTATGTCGGTGGTTGTGAAGAAGAGTGACCCGATCAGATTCCTGAAGAAAAACAAAAATGTGTTTGATGCTGTTATCCAGCTTTTCCCTCCGGCTTCAACACTCTCGCTGAACAGGTATTTCACGAAGGAATATTTCTCTTCTGTAAAGGAGCATTTAAGCCCCGGTGGCGTATTTATGTGTACCCCGGTACCCTTTTTCAACTATTCGCCTGAAAGTCTCAGAAGGAGCTTTTCACCTGTATATAACAGTCTCAGGGAAGTATTCCGGAATGTCATTGTTGTTCCCGGAACGCTTTTGTATGTCATAGCTTCAGATGATACACTTTCGGCGGGGATATCCAACCTTGTAAGTGAATGCGGAATTGAGAACATATATGTTAACAGTGACTATCTGGATGATGCAGACATCATTTCCAGGGGCAGTCTCATCCTCTCGCAGGCTGACACCTCTGCCGGAGTAAACTCAGTCATGCGGCCGGTTTCATTATGGTTCAGCAATACTCTGTCACTCGAATTGAGGGGATCAGGCGGGTTGGTACCTGTTGCCCTTGTATTTTCGTTGTTAATGCCCTTCCTGTTCATACGCCGTAAGGGTTTTGTAATGTTTGCCGCCTCTGCCGGAGTGGCAGGGTACGGAATGATAACCGTCTTTCTTCTCCAGGCAGCCATGGGAAACCTGTACATCCTTACAGCGCTGGTACTGTCACTTATCATGGGAGGGCTCGCTGCGGGAGCTTATGTTCCTCTTTTCCGTATGAAGAAGCCTCTGGTTGTTGTACCTGTACTGCTTGCATCATTATTTGTGATCACCGGTCTTGCATCCTCCCTGTTGATACAAGCACCGCCGGCACTCCTCCTGCTTTTTATCTTTCCCGCGCTGACAGCTTCAGGCTTCCTGACCGGAAGCATCTACAGGGTTATAACGACGGACCTGCATGATGAACTTACAGGCCGTGTATATGCATCAGATCTTGCCGGTGCTGCCCTCGGGTACATTGCAGTATCTACCCTGCTTGTCCCGCTGGCAGGAATTATGAATGCCTCACTGATCCTGGGCTGTTTCATTTTATTGGCCGTTGCTCTTGTATCAATTATCTTTAAACATTAGCTTTATACCCGGCACATTAAACAGGTATGTCATTAATTATCAAGGATAAAAAGATAACCCGCAGGATGTTTGCGCAGCGTGGTTCACTGGCAGTTGCCGGAAGCATGCTCGCTCCTCTTTCTGTCAGTGCCTCCAATCCTCTCCCTTCTGAGAAACTTGCCATGTACCAGGAGGAAGGTGCCAGGGGCATTGTATGCCGCATCTGCCCCAATGAATGTACCCTCAAGGAGGGAGAGGTCAGTGACTGTCATAACCGGATTGTCAAAAAATCAAAGCTTTACACGATGGCTTTTGGGAACCCGTGTGCCGTCAATGTAGACCCTGTTGAAAAAAAACCGCTATATCATTTTCTGCCCGGATCAACTGCATTCTCAATCGCAACGGCAGGCTGTAACTTTGCATGTCTCAACTGTCAGAACTGGACTATTTCACAAACCTCCCCCACAAAGACCAGGAATTTTGACCTGCCTCCTGAGGATGTCGTGACCAGTGCTATTGCAAACAACTGCAGATCAATTGCATATACATATTCAGAGCCCGTGACCTTCTTTGAATATGTCTACGAGACATCTCAGATTGCAAGACAGAAGAAGATTAAGAATATCATGGTTTCAAACGGTTATATCAATCCTGCTCCCCTGAAAGAACTGTGCCGTTTTATCGACGGTGCCAACATAGATCTCAAGTCATTCAGTGACTCCACTTATCTCAAACTTAACGGAGGCAAACTGAAGCCTGTGCTGGATGCACTGAAGATTTACCGTGATGAGGGTGTATGGCTGGAGATAACCAATCTTATAATACCCGGATACAATGACACCCCGGACGAGATAAGGCTGATGTGTCAATGGCTTTTCTCAAACGGCTTTGCAGACACTCCGATTCATTTTACCAGGTTCCAGCCACTTTACAAGCTGGAGCACCTGCCCCCCACTCCGCTGGCGATACTGAACAGGGCTGCCGGTATTGCTCATGATGCCGGCCTGAACTATGTCTATGTCGGGAACGTACCCGGATCAGGAACGGATGATACCGTTTGTCCGGCCTGCCATCAGAAAGTGGTGGAAAGAACCGGGTTCCGTGTAATTTCAAATAAGATAGAAGACAACAGATGCAGCTGCGGTGAGACAATACCGGGCAGATGGTCATAACACTTTTTAAGGAAAATTAATATTATGAACCTGGCTGAAGCAAGAAGAAGAGCAGAAGAGCTCAAAAAGACCATCACTGACCATAATCATAGATATTATATTCTTAATCAGCCAGTTATATCAGACTTTGAATTTGATCTCCTTCTTACCGAGCTTCAGACAATTGAAAAGAAATTTCCTGCCCTGCGGACTGATGACTCTCCGACTGTGAGGGTGGGCAGTGATCTGACTACGGAATTCAGGCAGTATGACCACGTGTATCCCATGATGTCACTGGCAAATACTTACAGTGAGAGTGAGGTAAGAGATTTTGGGGAGAGAGTCAGGAAGGTTCTGGGATATGAGCCTGAATATGTATGCGAGCTTAAATATGACGGTGTCTCCATCAGCCTGACCTATGAAAACGGCATGATGGTCAGGGCTGTTACGAGGGGTGACGGGACCAGGGGTGATGATGTGACATCCAACATAAAGACAATCAGGAGTATACCTGTAAAAGTAAATTCACCGCAGGAAATTTCCTCTTTTGTGATAAGAGGAGAGATTTATCTTCCGCACAAAGGGTTTGAGGAGATGAATGCCGAGCGCGCAGCCAGGGGAGAGCCTTTATTCGCCAATCCCCGCAATGCCGCCGCCGGTACAATAAAAATGCTTGATCCGGCAATCGTGGCCACCAGGCCTCTTGACTGCTATCTCTATTTTCTTCTCGGCAGCAAGCTGCCGGCATCAAATCACTATGAGAATATGCAGGCTGCGCGCTCATGGGGTTTCAGGATTCCCGAAGTAATGGAGCTTTGTGATGATATTGATGCGGTTATCAGCTTTATTCATGTATGGGAGAGTGAAAGAAAGAGACTGCCGTATGATACTGATGGCGTTGTAGTGAAGGTTAATTCACTGCAGGCACAGGGGGTGCTGGGTTATACTGCCAAATCGCCACGGTGGGCTTTTTCGTACAAGTATGCAGCAGAGCAGGCATCCACACAACTTCTTTCTGTTGTTTTCCAGGTGGGCAGAACAGGAAATATCACACCGGTGGCCAACCTGAGGCCGGTATTGCTGGCAGGGACAACTGTCAGGCGCGCTTCGCTTCATAACAGTGACCAGATAGGTTTACTGGGTCTGCATCACGGTGATAATGTGATAATTGAAAAGGGCGGTGAGATCATCCCCAAGATTGTTAGCGTTGATATAGAGAAACGGGATCTGCAGGCTGAGCTTGTCAGGTTTCCGGCAGAGTGCCCCGAATGCGGAACACCCCTTGTCAGAAGTGAGGGAGAGGTGAACCACTACTGTCCCAACTACCTTCACTGTCCGCCCCAGATAACCGGCAGGATCATTCATTTCGTATCACGGAAGGCCCTGGACATTGACGGACTGGGGGAAGAGACCATTGAGCTCCTCTATGCGAGATCACTCATCCGTACTGTCGCAGACTTATATGATCTTCGCCATGAGCAGCTGGCCTCCCTTGAACGGCTGGGAGATAAGTCAGCAGCCAACATTCTCACGGGACTGAGTAAATCACTTGAAGCTCCGTGGCATAAGAAGCTGTTTTCCCTAGGAATAAGACATGTGGGTGAGACTGTCGCAAAAACACTGGCGGCAGGGTTTACTGATATTGATAAACTCATGGAGGCCACAGAAGAGGAACTGACGGCCCTGCCGGAGATAGGACCGAAAATTGCCTCAAGTGTCAGGGAATATTTCACGGACCCTGAAAACAGGGAGATCATAAGACGTCTCCGTGAGGCAGGGATGGTATTTGCCGGCCCCGGGGTCACATTTACCGGTGGAGTGCTGACAGGCATGACAATTGTGATATCCGGAAGCTTTGAGAACCATTCCAGGGATGAGATGAAATTCCTGATAGAGTCCAACGGTGGAAAGACGGGAAGCTCCGTATCAGGCAATACCTCCTTTCTCATTGCGGGCAGCGATATGGGACCTGCTAAAAGAGCCAGGGCCGAAGAACTGGGCATTGAAATCATAACCGAAGACGAGTTCATGAAAATGATCAAAGAATAATTGCTGTACAGTGGTTAGTAAAACAAAAAAAACATAGGTTTGCATTCACGATGGAACTGTTACAAAAAATCAGGTCAACAATAGGGGGCGTCATTCTTGACAGACGTGCCTCATCTGTAAAGAGGCTTAAGCAAAACTTCGGTTTTGACAGGGTTAAACGCATTGGGATAGCCTGGGATGCAACTAAAATTGATGACTTTATTCACGTGGCAGCTCTTCATCGGAAGATGACGGAAATGGGCAAGACAGTGGAGGTGCTGGCCTGGATACCAG
>JAQBHM010000114.1:0-2942 GCA_032127795.1 Bacteroidales bacterium
ATCCCTGATGTGGAATATTTCCAGGGAAAACTTCTTAGTAGGTATGGAGGATATTATTTCTGACATGCGCCTCAAGGCAAGTTACGGCCGGGTAGGCAATATGTCCGGTATCGGCAGTTATGCTTCTCTCTTCCTTTACTCCTCCGGAGTATATGGAGCAGCCCCCACATGGACATTCTCACAGGCAGGCAACCCTGACCTGAAATGGGAGGCAAGTGACAAGTATGACATAGGTTTCAGCTTCGGCGTCCTGAAAGACAGAATCCAGGCTGACCTTAACTGGTATTACAATGATGTTAACGATCTTATCCTTAATGTACCACAGGCTCCATCAAAAGGTATCCCCGGAAATACGGTGCCCGCTAACATTGGATCCATGTATAACACAGGTATTGAGTTTACTGTTATTACCTATAACATTTCGAAGCCTAATTTCACATGGACTACCAACTTTAATTTCAGCACTCTGAAGAATGAAGTTACGGCACTTGCCCCGGGAGTGGATAACCTGCTTGGTTATACATCCTCTCTTGAGCTGACGAACCGTACGGTTGTGGGTCTTCCAATAGGTAATATTTGGGCTGTTGAAACAAGTGGTGTAGATCCTGTAACGGGAAGAAGAGTCTTTGTCAACAAAGACGGCAAAGAGGTTCTGTACAGTCATGAAAATGCAAGTAAATGGACCTACAGGTCTGACGGAACAGTGGCCCCGGTAATTTCTCTTGCCACAGACGGCAAGGCTGTCGGTTCACCCCTGCCAAAGTACTATGGTGGTCTTGACAATAACCTTACATACAAAAGTTTCGACCTCAATCTTGGTCTTACATACTCCCTTGGGTTCTATGTGTACAACGGATCAAAAGCAGGCCTCAGGGATCAGAGATGGTGGAACAACTCGGTTGAGGTATTTGAAACAGCATGGAAACAATCAGGAGACATTACAAATATTCCGAAACCTGTATTCGGTGATAACGTTTCCAACGGGTCTGCAATGCCTATCACTGAAAACGTTGAGAAGGGTAATTACGTGAAGGTCAGGTCAGTATCTGCCGGCTACACTCTTAAGAATATTCCCGGTAATACAGGTATTGATAAGATCAGGCTTTATACCCAGGTCTTCAATGCATTTGTTCTTACCAAATATACTGGTTCTGACCCTGAAGTCTCCACCAACGGTGATACGAACCTTTCTCCAGGGATTGACCGTAACTCGGCACCCCAGGCAAGGACCTATACCTTCGGGATTAACGTTTCATTCTAACCGATAAAATCAGAGAATTATGAAAAATATATTAAGGATATCATTGATACTATTAATGATACTGGCGGTGACAGGATGCTCTAAAGAGTACCTTAGTCCTTCACCGGAAACATCACTGGGCGAGCTTAACGCCTTTGATACAAAAGACCGTATCGTTGGTCAGGTCAACGGTATGTACTCTTTCATGAAGGTTGGAGCTTACCTTGGCGGCAGATTCCATGTCTACAATGACATCAGGGCTGACAATTTCCTTCCCAAGAGTTCAAACCTGGTGACAGGTTATGCCACATGGAACCATTCATTACTCGGTTCCAGAGACGAGGTTCAGAACCTCTGGGGTGCCATCTATGCTGCCAACAATGCAATTAACCTGTTCCTTGAAGGCCTTGATGCCAAATGGACAGCGGGAGCACTCACTGGCATTATAACTCAGGAGGAATACAATCAGTACAAAAGTGAAGCCCTCACTTTGCGTGCAATGTGTTATTTTGACCTTCTTCAGCTGTATGCCCAGCCTTATGCCAAGAACAGCGGAGCAAATCCCGGTCTTCCCCTTCGTCTAACGGCAAACAAAACAGCGGAAGGTAATGATCTTGCAAGAAGCAGCGTGGCAGAAACATATGCCCAGATTCTCTCAGACCTTAATACTGCAGAACCCCTGGCAATTGCCACCTATTCAACAGCCCTGCTGAGGACAACCAGGATACACAAGAACACAATTATTGCATATAAAACACGTGTTTACCTGCACATGGGCAATTATCCGGCAGTGAAAACTGAGGCGGCAAAAATCGTTTCTGCAGCAGCACCTTTCGTGGCTCCTACAGGCGCAGCATTTGCCATTAGTCCAACGTTTGCGGCATTATGGACAGATCCTTATACATCTGCTGAGTCTATTTTCTCAATGCCTTTCACTTCCACAAACCTTGCCGGAACACAGAACTCAATGGCTCATTACAATCATCCAAGTTCCAGTGAATCTTATTATCTCAATGAAGATCCCGGAACAGCATTTGCCGCTCTTAATGCAGCTGATGCAAGGAAGATGTTATTCCAGACAGGATCAGTAAGCGGTTCTACCAGATACTTTGTAGGTAAATGGCAGAGCTTTACAGTTCAGTCTGACTATGCCCCGGTAATGAGGTATGCAGAAGTGATCCTTAGTTATGCAGAGGCTTTGGTCAGGGATGGCAGCGTTGTTACACAGCAGGCAGTTGATCTTCTTAATGCAGTACGCACCCGTTCATTTGCTGCAGGAGCCTATACTTTAGGCGACTTTGCAAATGCCAATGCTTTCATAGATGCCGTCCTGCTTGAAAGGAATATGGAATTCCTGGGAGAAGGCTTACGGAACATGGACCTGATGAGAACCCTCTCAACTATACCTACCAAGGGTGGTGTGCCAGCCGTACCTCCTGCCAGCGCCTCTTACATCTGGCCTATACCGGATAGCGAGATAAGTACGAATAAACTAATGACCGGTAACGGTAATTAGGAGATAAATTCTGTACAATAATGAAAAAGCTGCCTCATCAGGGGCAGCTTTTTTTTTATTCATTAAAGGCTTTACTCATGCTTTTTTCCTGACCATTTCTTTCCGTCATTCTTGCAGCATCCATTCGCATTTGATAGCTGATACAAGGATATGTTCTTTAACATCCTATTGATTATGATTTAATAT
>JAQBHM010000115.1:0-7935 GCA_032127795.1 Bacteroidales bacterium
TACAAAACATAGAGATGTCACTGAAAACTAAGTCCCTGCTCCTTATATTTTCAATTCTTATAATTGATCAGACTGTCAAGATGCTGGTTAAGACAAGCATGGTAATTGGAGAAGAGTTTCCTGTGCTGGGAGGCTGGTTCAGGATCCATTTTCTCGAAAACAACGGGATGGCATTTGGGATGGAGTGGGGCGGCAGGGCAGGAAAGGCCGCGCTGAGTATTTTCCGCATGTTTGCCATTGTTGGCATCTTCTGGTATCTGGCAAGCCTTATCCGCAAAGGGGCCCCGATCGGACTGGTTTTGTCAGTCAGCGCAATTGTTGCCGGCGCATTGGGCAACCTTATTGACAGTGCATTTTACGGGATGATTTTCAGTGAGAGCTGGCATACGCCGGCCGTACTGTTTCCTGAAGGCGGCGGGTACTCCTCATTTCTGCACGGCCGTGTAGTTGATATGCTATATTTTCCAATAATTGATACCCACTGGCCTTCCTGGTCACCATTCAGACCCGGGGGATCGCTTGTCTTTTTCAGGCCTGTCTTTAACCTTGCCGACAGCGCCATAACAACGGGCGTCCTTTCAATACTGGTATTTCAGAAGAGATTCCTGGGCGAATCAAAGTGATTATTTATCACAGCTGCTGAGGCAATACAGAAGGTTCTTCAGCTTTTCATCGCGCAGAGAATAATATATGTTCTTGCCTTCCCGTCTTGAAACCAGAACACCCTTGTCTTTCATGATTCCCAGATGATGTGATGCGGTTGACTGTTCCAGTCCAAGCGCCCGGTGTATCTCCGTAACAGACATACTTTTATTTCCCTCAAGTACATTAAGTATTGAAATCCTCAATGGATGAGCCATTGCCTTAAGAATTCCTGCCGCCCTTTCCAATACTTCGGGATTAAGATCTTGTATGTTCATATAAATTTGAATTGTCACGCAAATATATGTAAATATCGATATGTGATCCAATGAATGTCATAATTACATTCAGAACATTAATGCCTTGTTCCACTTTTTATCTTATTTTTGAAATCATTACGCGGTACATTAATGTCAACCCTAACAGATATCAAAAATCCGGTTGAGGCTGAAATGAAGGAGTTTGAGTCCTATTTCAACCGCACTCTTCAGACCGACGTGCCGTTCTTCCGTATCATCCTGAACTATATTCTTCGCCGCAAGGGCAAACAGATGAGGCCCATGCTGGTTTTTCTGACAGCCAAGCTCAACGGAACTGTAAATGAATCTTCATATGTTGCCGCAACGCTCATTGAGCTTCTTCACACAGCCACACTTGTACATGATGATGTTGTTGACGATGCCGTTGAAAGAAGAGGCCTTCCTTCAATAAATGCTTTATGGAATTCCAAGATCGCTGTACTTGTAGGTGATTACCTGCTTGCACAGGGACTTCTTATCAGTGTTGAAAAGAAAAGTTACGGAATGCTTGAGATCGTATCTTCGGCAGTCAGAGAGATAATCAAAGGGGAGTTGCTTCAGCTGCAAATGACACGCAAGCTGAACATTAAGGAGGAGGACTATTTCAGGATAATAAGAATGAAGACCGCGGCCCTGATAGCAGCATGCACTGCCTGCGGAGCCAGCTCAGTGACAAGTGACGAGGTCCTGATATCTGAGATGAAGGAGCTTGGTGAGACCATAGGAATGGCTTTTCAGATAAAGGATGATCTTCTCGATTATACAAGCAACGGCCTGACGGGTAAAAAAGAGGGAAATGACATCAAGGAGAAGAAAATAACACTGCCGCTGATACATGCTCTGAGAGAGGCGGGGGTACTCGAGCGCAGGAAAATCTTCCGGATAATAAGGAAAAAGAAAAAGGGTAGGGATGAGATCCGTGAAGTGATTGATTTTGTAAAACGTCATCATGGGCTGGAGTATGCAGAGGCTAAAATGAATGAGTTTGCTGCGAGAGCTATGCTGAAACTTGATAAATATCCTGATACTGAAACCAAATCCGCACTGACAAGGTTTGTATTATATTCAACTTCGCGAAAAAAATGAAAAATGTTGCCGCTTTCCTGTCGGCAGGCAAATATGCCGTGGCAGGAGTATCACGAGATCCTAAGAAATTCGGGAACGTGGTGTACAAGACACTGCTCAAAAAGGGCATGGATGTGGTGCCGGTCAATCCCGCTGCAGAAACTATTGACGGAGCCAGATGCTTCAAATCTGTCGGCGAGCTTCCCTCTGACATAAAGGGGATCATTTTCATGACCCCCAAGGAAGAGACCCTGGCCGTTGCACGTGAAGCAATCTCGAAAGGGATAACAAATCTCTGGATCCAGCAAGGGGCAGAATCAAAAACTACAATCTCAGAACTTGAAAAGGAAAATGTAAACCTGATCCACCATGAGTGCATCATGATGTTCTGGAAACCGGATGGCGTTCATTCTTTTCATCGTTTTCTGAAGAAAATTTTCGGGGGATTGCCCGCATAGGTAAAAATACCCGATTCTCAGTGACTTAAGACTTGAGCACTACTCGCATAATCGCCTGTATTACTGCGATTTATGTGGATTTTTTAACGTGTCTGTTCCACGTGAAAACAGATCATTTCAGAAGAGCTGCTGTCACTGCTGCGGCTTTTTTCTTGCCAACAGCCTCTTCAATCTCCTCCGGAGCAGCATCAGCAATTTTTTTAACTGATCCGAATTTTTTCAGGAGCACCTCCTTTGTCTTCTCTCCTATACCCGGAATTTCATCAAGAAATGAATTCTTCATTTTTGAGCTCCTCTTTTCCCGGTGGAAGTTAATGCCAAACCGGTGTGCCTCATTACGGAGATGCTGAATAATTTTCAGTGATATGCTGTTCTTGTCAAGATAAAGCGGAACAGAGTCGCCGGGGAAATATATCTCTTCCAGCTTCTTTGCGATACCTATCACCGTAATTTTTCCCCTGAGTCCCAAACCATCAAGACTTTTTACGGCAGAAGAGAGCTGCCCCTTGCCGCCGTCAATTACTATAAGCTGTGGCAGGTTGGCCCCCTCTTTCAGCATCCTGCTGTAACGCCTCGAGACAACCTCCTCCATTGAAGCGTAATCGTCAGGACCGGTGACGGTTTTAATATTGAAATGACGGTACTCCTTATTGGAGGGCCTTCCGTTCCTGAAGACCACACATGCCGCCACGGCTGAGTCACCCTGAATGTTGGAGTTGTCAAAACACTCTATATGGATTGGGAGAACAGGCATATGAAGGTCTTTCATCATCTTTTCCAGATTACGGACCGTCCTGTTTTCTTTGTACTGTTCCGCCGCTTTCTTTTGTCTCTCAAGCCTGAAAAAGACGGCATTGCGGGTTGCCAGCTCTAAAAGCCTGAACCTGTCTCCTCTCTGTGGAACAGAAAACTTTACCTTATCTATAAGAATATCAGGCATAAAGGGCACTATTACCTCGGGAGAATCACTTCCCACCCGTTGCCGTATTTCTGTAACTGCAGTTGCCAGAAGAGATTCCTGTTCCTCTTCCAGCCTGATTTTCAGCTCAATGGAATATGACTGAACCACGGCACCCTCCACAACCTTCATATATGTTATGAACATCGATGAATCACCACTTGAGCAACCGAAAACATCAACATTTTTAACGGTTGTGCTGACGACCACCGATTTGCTGCGGTATTTTGCAATGAGATCAAGCTTTTCCTTGATTTTCTGTGCTTCCTCAAATTTCAGCTCACTTGCGTTTTTATGCATCAGATCCTCAAGATATCGTGTCACATGGCTTACGTCTCCCCTTATTATATCCTTTATGCGTGCAATCTGTTCATCATGCTCCTCCTCGCTCACCAGACCAATGCAAGGAGCCTTACAGTTGCCCAGGTGATATTCAAGACACACCTTGAATTTTCCCTCTGAAATTGCATTCCTGTTAAGGGGCAGAGAACATGTTCGTATCTGGAACAAATGCCTGATAAGGTCCAGCAATGTACGTACTGCTGGAACTGACGTATAAGGGCCGTGATATGATGAGCCGTCAGAAATTACTTTCCGGGTAAGAAAAACGCGCGGGAAAGGTTCTTTTTTAATGCATATCCACGGATAAGTCTTATCATCCTTCAGAAGGATATTATACCTGGGCTGATGCTTCTTAATAAGATTGTTTTCAAGCAGCAGCGCATCCGACTCATTGTCAACTACAATATGCCTCAGTTCGGTAGCCCTTGAGAGCATGACCTGTGTTTTTCCGGACTGGTTCTTTGCAAAGTAGGATGAGACCCGCTTTCTCAGGCTGATGGCTTTGCCCACATAGAGAATGGTGCCCGAGTCATCAATAAACAGGTAAACGCCAGGCTTATCTGGCAGTGAAGAAACTCCGGACCTTATGTCATTTTCCTTTTTCAAGAGATTCTGTATATATAGTCTTTCCTTACTGTTCCAGCGAGTTAAAGAACCCGGGGCCTGGTTTTAATGGCAACCTACAGCTATTCTTGATCCACAAACAGTGGAACAAACCTGAAATTTTTGCCGTCAAACAGCCCTTTGTCGCTTAGCTTAAGTTCAGGTATCACCAACAATGCCATGAATGACAGTGTCATAAAAGGTGCATCGAGGCGGCAGCCGAGGTTCTTCACCGTCTCTGACAGGCTAAGGTACCTTGCGGCCATTGCTGACACCGGCATATCCGACATTATGCCCGCCACCGGTAATCTCAGGATGTCGCTTTCCTGGCCGGCAACAACAGCCATGCCCCCGCCTGCATCTGATACCATATTTACAGCAGTAACAATATCGCGGTCAGAGACCCCCACGGCAATAATATTATGACTGTCATGAGCAACAGATGTTGCCATCGCTCCGTGTCCCAGTGCGAATCCCCTGATAAATCCAACAGAGGGCGGAGCGTCCTTGTATCTTTCCTTCACGACTATCTTCAATATGTCTTCCTCCGGCCTTGTGTGTACCACTGCGTCCATTCCCGAGGAAACAATATCGCAACCGGTCCACAGTTCACCATTTGTGGCGGTAATTACCCTCATTTTCGGTCCCCCTTTTTTCACTTCTATTTCCCGCGGCACAATCCTGCTGCAGTTGAATTTGTTTACCCGCAATACTGATCCCGGTCCGAAAAGAGCTTTCTTCCCGTCAAACACAAGATTTCCCTCTATCCATGTCTGCAGGACCTTCATGGTGCGGGGGTCTTCCACTACTATAAAATCAGCGCGGTCGCCCTCTCTTAACAAGCCCGCACCGAGGCTGTAGTGGTTCGAGGGATTAACTGTCGCCGACCTCAGAACGTCAAAAATATCATACCCCATGGCCAGTAGCCTCGCAACAAGAAGGTTTATGTGCCCCTTCTCAAACATTTCAGGATGCAGGTCGTCACTGCACAGCATTATCTTTTCCGGGTTGGTGATTAGCAGCGGAGCCAGGGCCTCCAGGTTTTTTGCAGCACTACCTTCACGTATAAGTATCTTCATTCCGGCCACAATCTTTTCCTGTGCTTCTTCGAGGGTAGAGCATTCATGATCTGTTGATATGCCTGCCGAGGCATATTTCCTCAGATCCTCCCCTGTGAGGCCCGGCGCATGACCATCTATAACAACGCCGGCATTTTGCGCTATCTTTATCTTTTTTATAACCTCTTTGTCTCCATTTATAACCCCCGGGAAGTTCATCATCTCCGCCAGGTAGCCGGTTCTTTTGCTTTGCAGAAGCCCTTCTATTTCTTCTGCCCCCACAATTGCTCCTGAACTTTCAAATTTCGTTGCCGGAACGCATGACGGGGCCCCGAATAAAAACCTTACAGGTACTCCGGCAGCATTATCTGTCATGAAATGAATGCCCTCAACACCCATTACATTGGCTATTTCATGAGGATCAGAGACCACCGCTACAGTGCCGTGCCGTACCGCAGTAACTGCAAAATGTGACGGTGTGACCATCGAGCTTTCAATATGGACATGTGCATCAATAAGCCCGGGTATGATGTATACTTCCGGAGCCGAACCCTTCTCCTCAATACTCGTGATCCTACCGTTGCTAACAGTGATCTCACCTGAATAGATCCTTCTCAAATGAAGGTCTATCAGCTTTCCTGAAATTTTCATTGTTATAAATTTAAAATGTGTTCCACGTGGAACATCTGCATTATCTCCCCAGGTACATAATTAATATTGAAATGTCTGAAGAAGATACCCCGCTGATACGCGAGGCCTGCCCTATCGTTCGCGGCCTTATCCGGGACAGTTTCTGTCTGCCTTCGGTAGAAACAGACGCCAGTTCACTGTAGTCAGTGTCTTCGGGGATCTTCAGGTTCTCGAGTCTGCTTATCTTTTCGGCAATATTTCTTTCTCTCTCCATATACCCCGAATACTTGATGCTTACCTCTGCCGCCTCTGCGATTTCTGTTTTCCTCGGAGAATTGTTATATCTCAGCGTTGCTGCACCTTCCATCTGCTTTAAAAGATCCTCCAGCACTATCTGTGGCCGGCCAGCAAGGTTAATCGCCCTGGTCTTCTGAGTAACAGAACTAGTACCCCGAGTTGAAAGAAACTCATTTATCTCTTTTGGCTCAACGCTTTCCGTCCTGAGGAATTTCATGATTTCCTCTGCCATCGACTGCTTCTCTTTAAGCCTTTCCAGTCTTGAGTTGTCCGCCATATCCAGCTTGCACGCCTTTTCCGTTAATCTCTCATCGGCATTGTCCTGCCGCAGCAGGATCCTGTATTCTGCTCTAGAGGTAAACATTCTGTAAGGCTCGTCAACTCCTTTTGTAACGAGGTCATCAATGAGAACGCCAATGTATGCCTCATCCCTTCCCAGTATCAGCGGCTTCTCCTTTCTTATACTCAAAACTGCATTTGCTCCCGCCATTAATCCCTGAGCTCCCGCCTCCTCATATCCTGTCGTACCGTTAATCTGTCCCGCAAAGTAAAGCCCTTTTATTTCCTTTGTCTCAAGAGTATGTGTCAGCTGAGTCGGTTGAAAGAAATCATACTCAATTGCATATCCGGGTCTGTATATCACAACCTCTTCAAGCCCCTTAACCTCCTTCAGTGCCTTCAATTGTGTCTCCATGGGAAGGCTGCTTGAAAATCCGTTTATATAATATTCATTGGTGTCTCTGCCCTCGGGCTCCAGGAACAATTGATGAACCTCCTTGTCGGCAAAGGTTACTATTTTATCCTCTACGCTCGGGCAGTATCTCGGACCTCTTCCTTTTATCCTCCCCGTAAACAATGGCGAATATTGCAAACCCTTTCTCAGTTCATCATGAACCTTTTCATTTGTATGTGTGATATAGCAGCTTCTCTCATCCCTGATAATGGTGCTGTCATGAAGAAAAGAAAAAGAGAGCCCCTCGCCGTCTCCCTTCTGTTCTGTCATACTGCTGAAGTCAATGCTTCGTCCGTCAACCCTTGCACTTGTTCCGGTCTTCATTCTTTCCACGCTGAATCCAAGCTCCATCAGCTGATCACTAAGTCCGTGCGATGAAGGATCTCCGGATCTGCCTCCAATGACAGTCTGGAATCCGACATGCATAAGCCCGTTCAGAAACGTTCCGTTTGTAAGAATTACGGCATCTGCATAAAAGCTTGTCCCCAGGGCTGTCTTTATTCCCGTAACATTTTTGTCCTCAATTATGAGCTCTGTAGCCTGTTCCTGCCAGATATGAAGCCGTTCCGTGCTCTCCAGGACTAATCTCCACTCCCTCGTAAAGGCCATCCTGTCGCATTGAGCCCTGGGGCTCCACATAGCCGGTCCCTTACTTCGGTTTAACATCCGGTATTGTATCATGGAACGGTCCGTCACTATACCGGACATCCCCCCCAGCGCATCTATTTCTCTGATTATCTGACCTTTGGCTATTCCTCCCATTGCCGGATTGCATGACATCTGTGCAAGTTTTGTCATATCCATTGTAATAAGCAATGTTCGTGCACCCATAACAGCTGCAGCATGAGCA
>JAQBHM010000116.1:0-4919 GCA_032127795.1 Bacteroidales bacterium
CGGGATGATCAGGGCGGGTATTCCCATATGCTGAGACTTATCAGGAGAGTGTTATGAAGACAGGAGGCAGCCTGACAATTATTATAGGGATAATCTTAATTCTTTTTATCATCTATCTGATAATGAGAAGCAGGCATGGAAATGTCAAGCGCCGGAGCGATCCGAGAACAAGGTTCAGACACCCACACAACTAAAAAAAAGAAGGCTGCCCATTAAACGGCAGCCTTCTTTCTTTACTGGAGTAAATGACTAAAGGTCATTCTGAATCATTTGTTCATTAGAGTCCATCTCCTGCTTAGGAATGAGCCACTGCCATGTGACATCACCTGCCGGAACATCCGTAACCGTACAGAGTGCAACCTGGTGGTTGGCTCCGTTTCTGTTGAGCGGCAGATTAAGACGTTTCAGGTCTGTGAAACGGAATCCCTCACCCCACAGTTCAAGACGCCTGTTAAGCATGATTTCATCTATAAGAGCAGTTCCGGTATTGGTGGAAGCAACATAGTTTGCAGGCTCTGTCTCACGGTTCACCCTGAGAGCATTAAGTGCAGCCTGAGCTTCGGTATCATGTCCGCCCATTCGTGCATAAGCCTCTGCCTCAATAAGATACATCTCGGCTGATCGCATGTAAACAACGTCACCACGAGAGTCAGCACCACCTGCCGCAAGATACTTCTGGCTGGTATACGGCTTTTTTGTAAAGTTTGATGCCAGGCCGAGGGCAGTATGCAGACCGGTGGGATCAAAATTAGCCTTACGAACATCAGTGGCAGTGAAGATCGGATCGTTGTAAAGCAGTGTGTTGATAGCCTTTGGATTACCCCTGATATTTGTGGAGCTGAAGTTTCTCGACATATATGCGAAGTAAGAGTAGAAATAGGTAGTCTGATCAGGAATGACAGTACTTCCCCACATCCATTCTCCGTTAGTATAATCATTAAACCCGGCAGTGTACTGAGCATTTGACATCAAGGGGTAATCAGCCCTTGCCAGTGCTGCAGTTGATGCTGCAGTAGTCCAATCCTGCTTTGCAAGTGCAACCCTTGCTTTCACACCCCTGGCTACATCAATATTCATATGAGAATTGTTGAGCCTGTCATAGTCACCAAGGATAGATATAGCTTCGTTAAGGTCAATAATTACCTGATCATAAACTTCTTCCACGGTATTACGCGGCTGTCCGTCAAAATTATTGGTAAGCATAATGGGTACACCAAGCTGGGTATTCTGCGTTCCGGCAATATATCTCTTACCATAAAGCTGAACCAGGTTAAAGTGACCCCAGGCCCTGTAAATGAGAGCCTCTCCTTTTATTGCATCCTTCTCCTCCTGGGGGCCCACTGCATTGTCAATATTATTGATTATCATATTGGCGTTTGCAATTATGCGGTAATATAAATACCAGGGAGCGTAATCTACGGAAGAAGTCTCACTTCTGTGATCAACCCACTTATAGGTATTGTTATACCATCCGTTACCTGATGAGGTCATAACCAGATCTTCACCAAGCATGTCCCGGTTGATATTTACTGAACCCTCACCTGATTGGCCCTGGTTGCTGTTATGCTGCTGGTACATCAGACGGTGAGTCCCGTTCAATGCCTGCATGGCATTGCCAGTTGTCGTAAAAGCTGATCCAGCAGACACCTGGTCAGTTGGCAGTGTGTCAAGGTAATCCTCACTGCATGACACCATAAAGAGTGAAAGTGCAGCGACGAAAAGTGTACTGTATATTAGTCGTTTCATCTTTTTATATATTTAGAGTGATACATTTATTCCTACCGTAATAATCCTTGACGGTGAATAGACGTTGTCAGTTGTACCGGCGAATGAACGCTGTGGGTCAAGTCCTTTTCTGGAATTGATCAGTAAGAGGTTCTCAGCGCTAAGCCAAACCCTGGCACCCTTCATGCCAGCACGCTGTGCAAGGCTGACGGGTAGGTTGTAGCTCACTGTGACAGCCTTGATGCTGAAGAAAGAGGCATCAACAAGCCAACGGTCTGATGCTGAACCGAAAGGTGTCAGCTGACTGTTATCAAGTCTGGGAACATTGGTGACATCACCCGTCTGCTTCCAGTGGCCAAGAATATCCACATGAGAAGCCCTGCCGTAGTCTCCGGCATGCATCAGGCTCGCATACGAACCGTCATAAACAAGTCCGCCTATCTGGAATGTTGAGAGAACAGAAAACGTAAACGCCTTGTAACTGAACGTATTGGTAATACCGCCCATTAGATCGGGAATTGCACTGCCCTCATAATGATATTTGGCATTGTTCTGGCTGGTGCTTACGGTATCGGTTCCGAGGATCCTCAGATTAGCTGCCTGCGTTACGGGATCAGTTATATTGGCAACATAGAGACCTGCACCATCAGCTGGGTCAACACCATACCAGTCGCGAAGCCAGAAATCGTAGATTGAATGACCTACCATCAGTTTCTTGGTGCCATCAATAATCTCATCCTGCGGAAGCTTCGTGATCTCATTCTTAACCGTTGAGGCATTAATGTCTAAGTTCCATATAAAATTGGGTTTCTTGACAACATCAACACCAACCCGTAATTCTATCCCCTGGTTATACATCTCACCGATATTCTGATCCTGGGATGTAATACCGCTTGATGCAGGAAGAGGAACTGCGAATAACAGGTTTGAGGAAACTCTGTGGTAGAACTCCAGTGTACCGGTGACTCTCTTAAGTACCGCAAACTCAAGGGCAACGTCAAATGCATTATTTGACTCCCATGTCAGCGACTCATTTGAGAGACTTGACTGGACCAGACCCGGCTCAAAAGCATTGTTTCTGCCAAGATCATAGAGGGCCTGCCAAGCATAATAGCCTATCCCGTTATCATTACCAACGGCCCCGTATGAGGTCCTAAGCTTCAACATGTCAATCCATTCCTGTGACTTGATGAAATTCTCGGCATCCATACGCCATGCAGCACTTACTGACCAGAAGTTACCCCAGCGGGTGTCTTTGAAGAATTTCGATGAAGCATCACGCCGATATGAGGCTGAGAAGAAATATTTCTCATTGAAATTGTAATTCAGACGTGTGAAATAGCCTTCGGTTCTGTACTTGTCAGTATAAGAAGTAAGACTGTTTGTAGTTGTGAAGTTTATAAGTTCAGTGTTGCCGTCTACAATAAGTCCCTGGCGGAAACCGCGTAAATAGTTGTAGGTATAATCATAATTCTCATGACCAAGGAGCACATCAATAGAATGAACATCAATAGTCTTGCTGTAATTCAGCAGCTGGTTGACTGTAATCCCTGTTGTCAGAGAGTTGACGCGTTCGCCGCGGCCTGCGGGAGCTCCGTCACCTACAACTTTATTCTCAAATGATGATCCGTTGTATGATGATATGTCCGAACTCAGGTTAAGGGTGAATTTGAAATCCTTCAGGAAGAAAAGATCAACATAGGTCCTTGCTCCCAGAACGGTTCTCTTAAACAGGTCGTCATTCCACATTGTTTCTGCAACTACATGTCGTCCGGGGCTTGCACCGGATACCCTCGTTGGCAGACCGGGCAGGTTGCCAAGGTCATAAACATAGCCTCCGGTAGCCGGATCAATCAGGTAATCACCTGTTATCGGATCATGAGCATAAACCGGGTATATCGGACCCATATTCCTTGTAAAGAAGAATGGGTTGACATAGCTGGTACCTCCTGAGGAGGCGACATTTGAAGAAGTCAGAGTTCCCGAGAGATTCAGTCCCGTGCGTATCCATTTCTTTGGAGTGGTGTTCACATTCATACGGCCTGTAAAACGCTCAAAGTCTGATTTGATAACATAGCCTTTTTCATTGAGGTAACCCATGGATACATAATAGTCACTCTTGTCTGTTCCACCGTTAAAAGTAAGGCCATAGTCACTCCTTTGGCCCATCCTCATGATGGGAGACTGCCAATCAAGGTCGCCTGCATAATCGCCAAGGATCTTTGCATTTGAATTGAGCAGACCGTTGGTCCCAACAATCTGATTGTTTGGCACGTCGGTTATATTATAACCAACACGGGTGACCAGGTTATCCGTGGCGCTCTGGGCTGCCGTAGCAGGAGCAACTGGCGTTGCGGCAAAGATCTGACGGTTGTAGTCAGCTTCCCACATGAGCGGGTAATAGTCAAGTCCCTGTATCCTATCATATTCCGGGATTGACCTGGTGCTTACACCCTGGGTCATAGTGAACTGAACGGCGGTCCTGTCCTTGCTACCTCTTTTTGTGGTTATCATAACAACACCGTTTGCAGCTCTGTTGCCATAAAGAGCTGATGAAGCAGCATCCTTCAGTATTGAGATGTTCTCAATGTCATTACTGTTTAAGCTGCTTATGCTGCCTGAAAAAGGTACACCATCAACAACATACAGAGGTGAATTAGATGCCGATACGGAACCGAAGCCACGGATACGAATATCCTGCCCTGATCCCGGCTGACCACTTGCAGAGGTCACCTGGATGCCCGGGTTTGTACCTTCAATTGCGTTTGTGATATTGGATATTGGCCTTGTCTCAATCTTTTTGCTGTCTATCTGTGCAGCAGATCCGGTAAATGAGCCTTTCTTGGCTGTACCGTAAGCGATGACCACAACCTCGTCCATTGCAACAAGATCAGGAACCATTGTAACATTGATCCTGGTCCTGCCGTTGATAGGCACTATCTGGCTCTGCATCCCGATGAACGAGAATTCAAGTGCAGTAGCGCCTTCAGGGGCTGTCAGGGTATAAGAACCATCTATACCTGTCGTGGCACCAATGGTTGTTCCCTGAACCTTTACGGTTACTCCCGGTAATGAAAGCCCGTCTTCCGAGCTTGTTACCATACCGGTAATCTGTACTGTCTGACCTATTGCTAACAGGCCTGTAACCAACAACAGTACAAACATCATGAATTGTTTTTTCATAGTGATCGTTT
>JAQBHM010000117.1:0-3919 GCA_032127795.1 Bacteroidales bacterium
GCTACAATCCTGACATGAAGGTAGGCGACACAGTGGAGGTCTACGTTGAGAGCCAGGAAGACAAGAAGGGGCAGCTGGTCCTTTCGCACAAAAAAGCCAGGGCATACAATTCATGGGACAGGGTTAATTCTGCCCTTGAAAACAATGAGATTATTACAGGGTACATCAAATGCCGGACAAAAGGCGGTATGATCGTTGATGTATTCGGAATAGAATCATTCCTCCCGGGTTCGCAGATAGATGTCAAACCTATCCGTGACTATGACGTTTATGTAGGCAAGACCATGGAGTTCAAGGTTGTCAAGATCAACCAGGAATTCAAAAACGTGGTTGTGTCACACAAGGCCCTGATAGAGGCTGAACTCGAGCAGCAGAAGAAGGAGATCATCTCCAAGCTCGAAAAGGGACAGGTACTTGAAGGTACTGTCAAAAATATTACATCATACGGTGTATTCATTGATCTCGGCGGTGTTGACGGCCTGATACACATCACTGACCTCTCATGGGGCAGGGTGAACCATCCTGAAGAGATTGTACAGCTTGACCAGAAACTCAATGTGGTCATCCTTGACTTTGATGATGACAAAAAACGTATTGCTCTTGGTCTCAAGCAGCTTACACCTCACCCCTGGGATTCCCTGAGTGAGACTCTGAAAGTTGGTGACCAGGTTAAAGGCAAGGTTGTGGTGATGGCTGATTACGGTGCATTTGTTGAGATAAATGCAGGTGTTGAAGGCTTAATCCATGTTTCTGAAATGTCATGGTCACAGCATTTGCGCAGTGCCCAGGAGTTCATGAAAGTGGGTGACGAGGTTGACGCTGTCATCCTGACACTTGACCGCGAGGAGCGCAAAATGTCTCTCGGTATCAAGCAGCTGAAGTCTGACCCGTGGGAGAATATAGACAGTAAATACAGTCTTAACTCGCGTCATATGGCAAGAGTCCGCAATTTCACAAACTTCGGTGTCTTTGTTGAGATCGAAGAGGGTGTTGACGGACTGATACATATTTCTGACCTGTCATGGACAAAGAAGATCAAGCACCCGGCAGAATTCACATCCATAGATGCTGAGATTGAGGTAGTGGTACTCGAGATTGACAAGGACAACAGGCGTCTGAGCCTGGGTCACAAGCAGCTCGAAGAGAATCCATGGGATGTATTCGAGGATCTTTTCACAGTTGACTCGATACATGAAGGTACCGTGGTTGAGGTATTTGACAAGGGAGCTATCATTGCTCTTCCATATGGCGTTGAAGGTTTTGTTACTCCCAAGCATCTTGTTAAGGAAGATGGAACAACAGCTGTTGTTGATGAGAAACTCAATTTCAAGGTTATAGAATTCAACAAGGGCGCCAAGAAAATCATTGTCTCTCACAGCCGTGTTTTTGAAGACGAGAGAAAGGGCAGTGAGACCTCATCAAGGCGTACTGAAGCTGAAGCCACCAAAAAGGCAACACGCAAGATCAAGTCTAATCTTGAGCGGACAACTCTGGGTGATATTACAGAACTTGCAGCCTTGAAGGAAGAAATGGAAGAAAAAGAAAGCAAAGCAGCAGCTAAAAAGAAAAAATAGCTTATATTTAGGTATCCAAAATAATAAGCCATGGACTTCAATATTGAAAATCGTAATCAATGCACAGTCATTAAGATTGAGAGTGAAAAACTTGACACCCACATTGCCCCTTCACTTAAGTCGGAGCTGGTCCTGATTTCCGGAAAAGGTGAAAAGAATATTATCCTTGATCTGAAAAAGTGTCAGTATTGCGATTCCTCCGGTCTCAGTGCAATTTTGGTAGCCAACAGGCTTTGCAAGAATGCAGGCGGAACTTTCGTCCTCTGCGGTCTTAATGAGGCTGTCGAGCGACTGATAACAATCTCTCAGCTTGACACTGTGCTTTCAATAACAGCTACTACGGAGGAAGCAGAGAAACTAATTTCCTGAGGACCAGGAAGAGCATGTCTTTCAGGCTTACAATACTTGGAACAAGCTCTGCTCTGCCTACCTCGGACCGATATCCTTCCGCTCATGTACTTAATGTGCATGAGCGGTTGTTTTTAATAGACTGCGGTGAGGGCACACAGATGCAGATGCGCCGATACCGGTTGCGGTTCGGAAAGATCAACCATATTTTCATCACCCATCTTCACGGTGATCATCTCTTCGGACTTTACCCGTTGATCTCCTCGCTGAATCTTATGGGCCGCAAGCTGCCCCTGCATATCTTTGCCCCGGCACCCTTTGAAGATCTTGTAGCACGTCATCTGGATGACTTTGATATAACCCTTGGATATGAACTGGTGATCCATACACTGATGGGCTCAACCCCGAAGCTCATTTTCAGCGACAGGTGGATGGAGGTGACCTCCATTCCTTTGAAACACCGGGTGACAGCATATGGCTTTCTCTTTCGTGAGAAACAGGCGGAGAGGAAGCTCATCGGGGAAAAGATATCAGAATATAACCTGAGCTATACCGAGATGGCTTCCCTCAAAAGAGGAGAAGATATAAAACGTGATGATGGCACGATGATCATGACTGTTGATGTTACTACAGCTCCGCCGTCACCGGCTTCGTATGCATACTGCAGTGACACCGGTTATTTTAAAAAACTCTCTTCTTATGTCTCCGGAGTAGACCTTTTATATCATGAAGCTACCTTCAGCAATGAACATGCTTCCCTGGCGAAACAGACAGGACATTCCACATCTGTTCAGGCTGCTACGGTTGCCCGGGATGCCGGCGCCGGAAGACTTGTCATTGGCCACTTCTCTTCCAGGTACAAATCACCCGGAACACTTGAAGATGAGGCAAGAGAGATATTCCCGGCAACTGTGGCTGCCAAAGAAGGAAACAGCTATGAGATATAACAGAGGGTCATATTTCAAAGAATGACTATCTTTGTCGCTGATTAAAAAACATCCCCTCAGTGCAAGAAAAGATACTGATCCTCGATTTCGGATCACAATACACACAACTTATTGCCAGACGAATAAGAGAACTAAATGTCTATTGTGAAATTTTCCCATTTAACCATTACCCCACCCCTGACAATACAGTAAAGGGAGTGATCCTTTCAGGTTCTCCCTCATCAGTAAGGGATGTCAATGCCCCTTTCCCGGATTTAAAGCCCATTAAAGGCAGGATACCGCTGTTGGGTGTATGTTATGGCGCTCAGCATCTGACGCATAACTTCGGCGGAGAAGTATTGCCGTCTGACACTCGTGAATACGGGCGCGCCAGGCTGGTCTATGCTGATATCACTGATGATCTCTTCAAGGGACTAAGTGAACGGACACAGGTATGGATGTCTCACGGTGATACAATTGCAAAGATCCCCGAAGACTATAAGATCATAGGGTCAACAGAGGATGTAAAGGTAGGAGCTTTCCGTATCAACGACGAACAGACCTGGGGCATTCAGTTCCATCCGGAGGTTTACCATACTACCGAAGGACTTAAAATACTTGGTAATTTTGTGCATGGCATCTGCGGCTGCAAGGCTGACTGGACGCCGGAATCATTTGTGGAGATGACGGTAAGGTCACTGAAGGAGACGCTGGGAAACGACAAGGTTGTTCTGGGCCTGTCAGGAGGCGTTGACTCTTCTGTTGCCGCCCTGCTCCTCGACAGGTCTATCGGAGCCAATCTGACTTCTATATTTGTTGATAACGGGCTGTTGCGCAAGGATGAGTATGCAAGGGTCCTCGATGCTTACAGGAGAATGGGCCTGAATGTTAAGGGTGTTGATGCATCAGACCTGTTCATCGATGAGCTTATAGGGGTATTTGATCCCGAGATGAAACGTAAAATCATCGGAAGGGTATTTATTGAGACTTTTGACCGTGAGGCACACAGTGTCACAGGCGTTAAATGGCTTGCCCAGGGGACTATTTACCCTGATGTTATTGAGTCGGTAT
>JAQBHM010000118.1:0-4789 GCA_032127795.1 Bacteroidales bacterium
GCGGGCGCAGAAGGCCCTGACGGGGAACCGTTCCGGGTAACCCCCGCTTTGCAGCTGGCTCCGGGAGAATACAGTGAGGGACTGCTTGACGGACTTGATTTTCTGCTTGCTGAAATGAACAAGAGAGGTCAGTATGCAATACTGTATCTTAACAACAGCTGGGATTGGTCAGGCGGCTATGCTCAATATCTTAACTGGAACGGATATGGCCCAATCCCTTACCCCTCCGTTAAACCAAACACATGGCCGCAATTCATAAGCTATGCCGGTCAGTTTCATGCCTGTGAGAAATGCAGGGAGCAGTTTGCTGATCATGTGAGGGTTATGCTGTCAAGAACCAATGGATATACCGGCGTGAAATATACTGAAGACCCCACTATCATGACATGGGAGATAGGCAATGAACCACGGGCATTCTCGGACCAAAATATACCTGCTTTTGAGCAGTGGATCAGTGAGGTGGCTGCCCTGATAAAGGAGCTGGACCCGAACCATCTTGTAACCACAGGAACGGAAGGGCAGCACGGATGTGAAGAGTCTATGGAGGTTTTTGAACGGATACATTCAGATACAAACATAGATTACCTGACAATGCACATCTGGCCCAAGAACTGGGGGTGGCTTGATATTAAAAATATTGCCGGCACTCTTGATGAGAGCATAAGCAACACCAATGTTTACATGCAGGATCATATAGCCGTCGCCGCGCGGCTTGACAAACCTCTTGTCCTGGAAGAGTTCGGACTGCCGCGCGACCATCACGGCTACTCACTTGATGAAACTACAGTGAGCCGTGACAGTTATTACCGCAATGCCTTTGAGCAGTTGCTTGACCATGCAAAACAGAAAGGCGTCCTCGCAGGAGCAAACATATGGTCTTATGCAGGCGAGGGACGGCCGGTAAAGGGACAGATTTTCTGGAAGCTGGGTGATCCTTATCTCGGAGACCCCCCCGTAGAGGAACAGGGACTGAACTCGGTCTTTGACTCCGATGAAACCATAGCCCTGATAGCAGATTATAACAGAAAGTTGAAGGAACTGTGGAAATAGTTACGGCATAAAACCTACTTATATTTTCATGACAAGCGTAATAACATAATAATGAGCTACATGGAGTTCACTTCGCCCTGAGAAACCAAATTGTAAAATCATGAAACCAGTTTTGTTTATTGTACTGTTTTTAGCCCTTGTGATGTCATCCTGCTGTGGCTGGCAGACGGGGAAGCCAGGTACGGCTGACCCGGGGGCTACCCTTGAGACTCAGAAACTACTGGCCGGACTTAAAGCCGCAACCGCTGAGGGAGTGATGTTCGGCCACCAGGATGACCTCGCCTATGGTATTGGATGGGTTTATCCTGACGGAGAGTCTGATGTCAGAAGGGTCACTGGTGACTACCCTGCCGTTTATGGAATGGATCTGGGGCATATTGAGCTGCTGTCACCCGCCAACCTTGACACCGTACCTTTTGATCAGATGAAAATCTTTGCCCGTGAGATATATGCCCGCGGGGGCGTAATAACCTTCAGCTGGCATGCTGACAATCCTCTTACCAATGGAAATGCATGGGACATTACCACTGACAAAACGGTGGCCTCTGTTCTTCCCGGTGGGGATAATCATGAGAAGTACAAGCAGTGGCTTGACAATATAGCTGCCTTCTTCACCTCACTGAAAGATGAGCAGGGAACCCCCATTCCGGTAATCTTCCGTCCCTATCATGAGCACACTGGCAGCTGGTTCTGGTGGGGTCAGAATCTTTGCACAACAGATGAATTCATAGGTTTGTGGCGGTTCACAGTTGATTATCTGTGCAAGGAAAAAAAGGTTCACAATTTACTGTTCTCATATTCAAGCTCGGGCAACATAGCTGATAAGAAACAATATCTTGAACGCTATCCGGGAGATGACTATATCGATCTTATAGGGTTTGACTACTACCAGATGGAGGGTGCCGGCAATAAGTCGTTCATTAATTCTGTGAGCAAGGTGCTGACCGTGCTGACAGCTGTTGCTGAAGAACATAATAAGGTGGCAGCCGTGACAGAAGCAGGGTATGAGTCGATACCAGATTCTACCTGGTGGACGGAAGCTCTCTGGCCGGCAATTAAAGATCACAAAATATCATATGTGCTTGTCTGGCGCAATGCCCATAATATACCGGGTCATTTTTATGCTCCTTATCCCGGTACTGTGAGCGAAAATGACTTTATTGACTTTTATAATCTTCCGGGCACACTTTTCCAGAAAGATGTTACTGCCCTTGATATTTATAAATAGTTTTATTTCAATCAGAAGGTATTATGAGTGTTTATGACGACAGGCGGAAGAGGGTAAGCAAAGAGTTTGAAAAGCTTATCGCACGTAAAAATGAGAGGATAGAGCCGGGCAACGGTATATTCTGGAGGTTTAAAAAGCCAGTGCTGACAGCGGCTCATACCCCTCTTACATGGCGTTATGACATGAATCCGGGGACAAATCCTTTTTTCATGGAGCGTATTGGTATTAATGCTGCTTTCAATGCCGGCGCCATGAAGTATAACGGGAAATATATCCTGGTGGTGCGTGTTGAGGGCAACGACAGAAAATCCTTTTTCGCAATAGCTGAGAGTCCTAACGGCATTGACAACTTCCGATTCTGGGATTATCCTGTCACTATGCCCGAGACGGATGAGCCTGATGTAAATGTATATGATATGCGCCTCACCAGTCATGAAGACGGGTGGATCTACGGTGTCTTCTGCACTGAGAGGAAGGATCCCGGGGCACCGGCCGGCGATCTCTCCTCGGCCGTAGCATCAGCAGGCATAGCCCGCACGCATGACCTTAAGAAATGGGAGCGTCTGCCTGACCTTATATCATCAAGCCAGCAGCGCAATGTTGTACTGCACCCTGAGTATGTCAACGGCAAATATGCTTTTTACACACGCCCGCAGGACGGGTTTATCGATGCAGGCAGCGGCGGCGGAATAGGATGGGCACTGGTAAAGGATATCACCAGGGCAGTGATAAAGGCTGAAGACGAGGTGATAATCAACTTCCGCCATTATCACACTATTAAAGAGATGAAGAACGGTGAGGGACCCCACCCGATAAAGACTCCACAGGGATGGCTTCACCTGGCTCACGGTGTCAGGGGCTGTGCTGCAGGATTAAGATATGTCCTCTATCTCTATATGACAGATTTGCATGATCCTGTAAAAGTAATTGCTGAGCCGGCAGGCTATTTTATGGCCCCCGTGAAGAAAGAACGAATTGGCGACGTGTCAAACGTCCTCTTCGCTAACGGATGGATACAGGATGATGACGGTACAGTATTCATATACTATGCATCATCTGACAGCAGGATGCATGTTGCACTCTCATCAGTGGAGAAGCTCACTGACTACTGTCTGAACTCATCGCCAGACAGGTTCAGGTCGGCAGCATCTGTTGAGCAACTAAATGAGCTTATTACCCTGAATCTGGAATATCTGAAGAAAAGATGATCAGGACACCTGAACAGATTCTGAGTGATCTTGCCGCAGATACACGGGAAGAACTTACAAAGAACATCCTGCCCTTCTGGATCAGCATGATGCCTGACAATCTTAACGGGGGTTTCTACGGCCGCATTGACGGTGAAAATAATATTATAGCAGATGCCCCGAAGGGTGCCATACTGAATGCTCGCATATTGTGGACATTCTCTGCAGCTTATGAGGCGCTGAAAGAACCGACATACCTTAATACAGCAAACAGGGCCGGGAATTATATCCTCAGCAATTTCTTCGATGAGGAGAACGGTGGCACATACTGGTCGCTGGAGTCCGACGGGACTCCTCTCGACACTAAAAAACAGATATACTCTCAGGCCTTTTTCATATTTGCTCTCAGCCAGTATTACAGGGCTACCGGTAACCAGGAGTCACTGGACAGGGCGATTGAGCTGTTTCATATCATTGAAGATCATAGCTTTGACAATGAGCATGACGGTTATCTGGAAGCCTTTGACCGCGGCTGGCATGAGATTGCCGACCTGCGCCTCAGCGAGAAGGATGCCAATGAGAAGAAGACGATGAACACCCATCTGCATATCCTTGAGGCATATACAACTCTTTTTCGCGTGTGGCCTGATGAGAAGCTGGGAAGACAGCTGAGGAATATGGTGATGATCTTTACTGACAGAATTGTTGACAGCCGCAGCGGGCATCTGAATCTCTTCTTTGACGAGCAGTGGAACTGCAGATCGACACTCATCTCTTACGGGCATGACATTGAAGCCTCGTGGCTTATTTATGAGGCTGCAAGTGTGCTTGGTGACAAGAGCATGATGATCAGAGTGAGAGAGGTTATCCTTAAGATCGTCAGTGCTGCAGAAGAGGGACTGCAGGCCGACGGCAGTATGATATATGAACGTGATGATGCCCTGGGCCATACTGACCATGACCGTCACTGGTGGGTGCAGGCAGAGACGGTAGTAGGTTTCCTGAATGCATGGGAGGTGACAGGTGATGAACGTTTTCTCGAACACTCATTGAGATGTTATGATTATGTTAAGAATAATCTTGTTGACAGAGTACACGGTGAATGGTACTGGAGCATAAAGTCTGACGGCACAGTCAACACTGTTGATGACAAGGCAGGATTCTGGAAATGCCCCTATCACAACGGCCGGATGTGTCTTGAAATAATGGCACGGAGCACATAAAAAGGGGCATTGAAATAAGAGCAGAGTGGTCAGTTTTCATTGATTGATGTTGAGGGTTGCAGGGGCAGGCTACGGCAGGCCTTTGTTTTTTGTTAAAAAAA
>JAQBHM010000119.1:0-5033 GCA_032127795.1 Bacteroidales bacterium
GTATTGATAAAGTCAGGAACCAGGTCAGGGGCTGTCAGGGTAAAGAGCGGGTGGGCAGCACGGTAGGTGTCCCACAAAGAGAATACTGTATAATTGGAGAACCCTTCAGCTTTATGTATTTCATGATCCGTTCCCCGGTACCTGCCATCAAAATCGGAATATAAATTGGGTGCTATCATGCTGTGATAGAGTGCCGTATAAAAGACTTTCAGCCGTTCTTCGTCAGTTGAAGAGGCATCGATCACGCTGAGTCTCCGCTGCCACATCTGCCGGGCATCGGCGGCGGCAGCGGTAAAATCCCAATCCGGAAGCTCAGCATGAAGATTGATTCTGGCACCCTCAGTATCAACAGCCGAGAGTCCGGTCTTAATTATAAGCTCCTCTCCTTTCTTAACGTCAAATTCAAGGATGCATGCCACATTCCTGCCTTCAACAGCCTCCCCGTCAATGAACTCCCCTTTTTTCAGCATTCTTACTGAGGAAGGAGTTTCAGAGAATTCGGAATAAAAGAACTGATATTGTTTCTCAGCCCAACCGGTGGAAATTCTCTTGCCTGAGAGGGCATTTTCATTCCATGAAATGCTGCATTCTGCCGGTCTGTCCCAGTTGATGGCAAACCCAAGATCAATCAGGACCTGCATTTTACCGTCAGAGGCAGGTGTGTATCTCTGCATGCCGCAGCGCAGGCTGGCTGTCAGTTCCACATCCACACCATTATCCAGGACAACCGAATAGTAACCTGGCTTTGCCTGCTCCATGGCGTGAGAGAAGAGAGCGCGGTTCAGTTTTGCTACTGATGCCGCACTGTCAGGCAGTGAAATATTGAATTCATTCATCGAGGGCATGAAAAGGATGTCACAAAGGTCACCTATTCCTGTCCCGCTGAGGTGAGTATGACTGAATCCGGCAATTACGGTGTCTGCATAGTTGTATCCTGAACACCAGTCCCACCCTGAGGTTCCGTTATCAGGACTCAGCTGTACCATTCCGAATGGGGTTGTGGCTCCGGGAAACACATGCCCGTGGGCTGCAGTACCAATGAACGGATCAACAAGGTCAGTGACATCTTTGTCTGCAGGGCTTTTACAGGAAACAGCAACCACTACAGTAATTACCAACAGTAGAACCAGTCTTTTCATAGTATTTCTTTAATGAATGGTTTTCAATATCTGCTCCCCGATTCCTATACGGTAGCCCTCAGAAGAAAAGAGTATCCTATCGAGGTTGTCAGCATAAATAACAACCGGCAGGCGAAGGTCAGGGTAATCAGCTTTAAAGCAAGATTTAAGGAATTGGTGATCAACGTCCAGGCAGAAAAGAGTGTTCTCCGGGAGCCCGGCAATCGAGGCAGTGTCAAATGTTACAGGATCTGAACCCCGATGAAGCATGAACAAAAAATATCCTCCCCAGTTGTCAAACTCTTTTTTCAGTTTGGGAAGATCCCCGAAAATATGCTTGGTAGGCTCCGTCCCCTGCTCTATCCAGAAAACAATAATGCCCTTATCCATTATTGATGAAAGAGATATCTTTTTTTCGTTGAGAAGGGTAATTTCCTGGCCGGTACTTATCATGCCCGATATCATTTCATCTTTCCGGATGTGTCGCAGACTGACCTCCAGGCTGACCGAGTCATTCGGCTGCAGCTCAAAAAAGAGAAGGTCGGCAAGAACATTGCCCTTATCGTTCCTGTTGCCTGTGACAAGCATATAGCTTCCCGGGCTCAGGGGAATGTTTCCTGGCAGGTCGCTGATTCTGGCATTCTCTCCGAATTCCAGTGTCTGATACCTTCCGTTTTCGAGCCTTGCGAGAGTGAAGTGAATATGATATTCAGGCTGAGGGTTTGTCTCTGACGATGTAAAAGTAACAAATCCCTTACCTTCAGCGGGCATTTTGCTGTCACTGAACCATACATCATTCCACTTATTGTCAAGGAAATACTGAGGTCTTCCTGTTGCCTGTTCAATTCTTGCCGGATGTCCTGCAGTTCTGCAAAGGGCAACAAAAAAGATGTCCCGCGAATGATGATCGGAGACCCTGAGTCTTTCAACTCCCCCTGGGGTGAGCGGCGTACCGTAATAATTCCCGGAATCATCAACAATGACAGAAGAATCAATCCATCTGGCTATTTCTAAAGGATCCCCGGCAAATTTAATCATCATCTCCTCTGAAAAGGCTGATGTCAGATCACTCCTGAACTTTGAGAGTATCTCATTATCGATTCTCGGAGAGAGCACCCACTGATCATAGAATCGGGATGGAAGTCCTCCGGTATTTCCCGGAACTGAAGTAATATGATCCGTCAGGATGTCTGAGGGAGTATCGCGCAGGTCCTTTTCAGTAAGTGTCTGCAGCAGCCTCATCGCCATCTCAGGATCATCTTCTGAGCGGCGAAGAAATGTGACAATACTGAGATAGTTGCCCATTGAAGCCTTCAGTACCTTTTGGATGGCTACACTGTCGAGTCCGGTCTCCTTTGAGATTTTACCCGCAGACACATTTTCCATCCATGAATTAACATACGACTGTCTGATGCTGTCTTCTTGTACTAATCTGTAAGCATTTTCCCTTATTAACTCCTCCGCCGGGGTGGAAGGGATGATACCTGATACCGGTGCAAACAGGTCCAGGGTCTGATTTTTCAAGGTGTGTTCAGCAGAAACTATAACTGTTACAGTGTCAGTATCAGGGGTCACCTCCCGGAAACCGAATTTTCCGTCAATATGTGCCCATGCAACAAGGCTCCCCCTGCCTGTTGTAAAGATGCTTTCCCCATTTTTATCGGTGGTTACTGATGCTATTGGAAACAGTTCAGCATAGTTGTACAGAAGGAAATCTACAATTGCACCAGGCATAGGAATACCGGAAGTATCAGTCACAAAAACACTCAACTGTTTTGTCTGAGCATATTTACCAAGGGTGTTGATTTCAGAGAACAGATGTTCTCTTTTAATCAGCATTTCATCACCTTGATAGCGTCCGAAAGCCTTTGTATGAGTCAGCATAGCCCTGGCAGCAGGTTGGGTGAACCATCCCCTGTCAAGTACCGGTTCCGGTTCGCAGGCGCCCATATAGTACCATGACCCGTTTATCCATACCTCAACCCATGCATGGTTATCATCACTGTGTGCCCACCGTGGTGTATAAACCTGCCTTGCCGGCAGTCCGGCAGTCCTTAATGCTGATACGGTAAATGTTGATTCCTCACCGCAGCGTCCCCTGGCAGAGAGTATTGTCGCCAGCGGTGCTGAGGTGCGTATGTCAGCCGGCTGATATGCTACTTTTTCGTGACACCAATGGTTAATTTCCAGTGCGGCCTCCCCTGCACCAAGTCCTGCCACCCTGGCCTTCAGCTCATCGTAGAAGAGAAGCCTGAAAGAGTCAAGATTTTCATTATTAACCCTTTGGGGCAAAACAAAGTGCAGGAATAGTTCATACGGTACTGATGCCCCCCATGCCATTTCTTCCCGGGCTCTCAGGGCAAGATCAACATTGGCTTCAAGGAAATCAGGTTCATACAGAGCTAAATCACAGAGTGGCATGTATGCCAGCAGAAACTGTAAGGCCTCCCTCTTCTGAGGATCAGTTTCCCTGTCTGCTGAACTGAACAGATCTTGCCGTCTCTCTCCATATCGTTCACTTCTGACAAGGAAGTCATCAAGAACAGCTTTTCTGTACGAGTTGTCTTCAATCAGGTGATTGCTGCTGCATGAGATCAATGCTGCAATCATGAAGATTGTCGGCAGCAGGTTTTTAATTACCATACTGTTATTTTAAGTACGATCCGCAACTGCTTCTTATTAATAGTTCAGGGATCATATTAACCTGTCGTTTGTATTTGCTCTTACCCTGGTTTTTAATTTCAGACCAAAGGATATTTGCAACTTTAAGAGACATTCCTGAAAGCGGTTTCCTAAGTCTTGTTATTGGTGTTGTAAGAAGGTCAAATCCTATTCCGTCTTCCATGGATACCAGGGCAAGGTCATTGGGCACCCGGATATTCTTTTCCTGCAGGGCAAGGAAGAGTGGGAATACCAATTCCGAATTGATAAGGATAATTGCGTCAGAGCGATGTGGAGGCCTCAGAAATCCTTCAATCTGGGTGAAGTCAAATTTATCTCCTCCCTTGGGTATACGGGCAACGGTAAAATGCACCTCGGCAAATCCCCGCGATTTTTTTGTTGCACTCTTTAGTTCATCAAGCATCTCCTTGTCAGATGCTGCAGACTCATCTCCTGAAATAATCAGGAGATTTTTATATCCAAGACCTGAAAGATGCTCGGTCATAATACCTGCTCCTGCCAGCCTGTCAGTACATACAGTATTGAGCCTAAGTCTCTTGATTGTCTTTTCAAGCAATACGAGAGGATAATCATCCCTGTTGAGTGACCTGATGACCTGGTCCTCTCCTGCATCACCCATCAGTATCATACCGCTAAAGAATTTTTTAAGCGATGTTGTCAGACGGCTAAAACGCAAATCATCAGGATCTCTTGTAAAAACAGAGAAACCAAGTCCGATACTTGTAAAGGCCTTCTGCAGATAAGGAGTGATTTCGTAAATAAAAGGATCATTCATTGAGGGGACTATCATGCCGATAATCCCTGGTTTTTCATCTGTTGCAGCTATTTCCCCCTTTGCAGCAACTTCACTAAAATAACCCATCTGTCTGGCAACGGCAAGGACCCTTTCCTGTGTTTCTTTTTTAATTCCGTGCTGATCAGCCTTGTTGTTAAGTACCAGTGAAACAAGTGTTCCTGAAAGACCCAGCCTTGCGGCAATGTCTTTGTTTTTCAATTTCTTCCCCATTATTAAAATATTTAGATAGCTAATTTAGCTAAAAGTGCTTATCAAAAATATGTTTGACAATATTTTTAAGGTTTTTTATAAAAAAAAAGAGGCTGTCTCAAAAGTTACCTCCTCCCCCTGACGCTTTCGGTCAGGGTACTCCTCCTTATCAAGGAGGAGAAAGTTAAAATATTTAAAATCAGACATTTCCCCTCCTTTTCAAGGAGGGGTGTCCGCCAGCTGGCGGA
>JAQBHM010000120.1:0-4024 GCA_032127795.1 Bacteroidales bacterium
GAGAGAATACAACAATATTGTTGTAGGATCGGTAGAAGAGCTGGAAAGCATGGTACATACAGGACAAACCGTAAAGGAAGTGGAACAGGAATAAAAAGCCGTGTATTATGTCAGAAGTAAAAAATCCAGGACAGCTTAACATAGAACTCAGTGAAGAGTTGGCACAGGGAGTTTATTCTAACCTTGCTGTAATCACACATTCACCCGCTGAGTTTGTTATAGATTTTATACGCATCATGCCGGGTGTGCCGAAAGCACAGGTCAAGTCGAGAATAATACTGACTCCCGAGCACGCCAAAAGGCTTGTGGCTGCTCTGCATGACAACATCTCAAAATATGAGGCTGTTCACGGTCCCATACGAGAGGTTAAGGGGTCCGGGCCGGTGATGCCTGTAACTTTTGGCGGGCCAACGGCACAGGCATGACACACTGTAAATAAAACCGGGAGGCTGTGACAAAAACGTTACAGCCTCTCTTTTTTGCAGGATGTAAAAATAAGCGTTACTTTGCATAATATTTAGCAGGATGAGGATTATGAGACATAAAAGGAAATTATACAATTTTATACTGATCTCTTTGGTTATTATTCCGTTTGCAATCAATGCAGGATGCAAGAAACAGCCAAAGTGCGGTTGTGACGGTGATTCGCTTGACTCACTGGCAAAGGCCCATGTGCTTGTTTATTATGATGCTGAGAAAAAATCAGCCCAGTGTACCGGCGTCAATGATCCCTATTCGATATTCTATTTCTGTAACCCCTCTGCAGTTATGGGAGAGCTTACCAAATATGAACAGGGAGGGGAAGTCCTTTTGTCAGGTAGTTTCTTTTACGAATGCAACTATCTGATGAGCAGCAGCAACAGCTATTATCCGTCATTATACCGGATATACCAGATAGAAGTAACGGCGGTAGAGCCTGACCTTTACGGGAAATAAAGCTTTACCCCTTTATCAACCCATTCTGCCCGTGACTCCATACAACATATCATTCATTGGCGCAGGCAATGTGGCAGAGGCGTTGTGTAAGGGATTCCAGGCTGCAAATCAGAAGATATTATCCGTTTCATCCAGGGGAGGAGAAAGCGCTGAAAGACTGGCCGCAATCACAGGCGCTCTTTGGATCAGAGACTATCACATTCCGGATAACTGTGACATTGTCATTGTAGCTGTAAATGATGCTTCTGTAGCCGCGGTGGCCCGAAGTATCATGCTGGCTGACACCACGTTGATAGTACATACAGCCGGAAGCGTTGGCATGGCTGCCCTTGGAAGGGATTCGCACTGCGGGGTATTTTATCCGCTGCAGACCTTTACAAAAGAATTCTCACCTGATCTGCATAAAGTACCCTTCTTTATTGAAGCTTCTGAGGCATCGACCATGAAAATTCTTCATGAACTGGGTTGTATGATCGGTTCAGGTGCCTGGGAATGCAATTCAGAACGCAGGAGATATCTGCATCTGGCTGCAGTGTTCACAAACAATTTTTCAAACTTTATGATGACCGCGGGCGAGGATATCGCATCGCAGGCAGGCTTTGACCCCGGGGTGCTCAGACCTCTCATTGAAGAAACAGCCAGGAAAGCCCTTCGTACAGGCCCCCGTGCAGCTCAGACAGGGCCTGCTGTGCGACATGATACCGAGACCATGAAAAATCATTCCGATTTGCTATCTTTCTCACCGGAATACAGAGAGCTCTACAATTATATAAGCAGGCTTATCATCAAGAACAATAAGAAGAATACCAAATGACAAACTTCAAGGAAGAGCTTAAGAATGTAAAAGCATTTGTCTTTGATATAGACGGCGTTTTATCCACTCAGACTATTGCACTCTCAGTGTGGGGAATGCCTCTCCGTACCGTGAACCTCAGGGACGGGTATGCAATACAGCTTGCAGTAAAGAAAGGGTATAAAGTAGGAGTCATATCAGGCTCTAATTCAAAGGAATATATTAAGCGTCTCAGGACTCTCGGCGTTACAGACGTATATCTGAATTCAAGAACAAAAAAGGAAAGCCTGAAAGTCCTGGCGCAAAAGTGGAATATCGATTTCAGGAATATACTCTACATGGGTGATGACATACCTGATTTTGAGGTTATGAAAATGGTTGGACTACCCGTCTGTCCGGCTGATGCTGACAGTGAGATCAAACAGGCATCTCTCTATATCTCCGATAAATGCGGAGGTAATGGTTGTGTTCGGGATGTAATTGAACAGACACTCAGATTGCATAATAACTGGATGGACTATGAAGCTTTTACCTGGTAATAACATTAAAGATTTCCTCAGGCTCATCAGAATGCCTAACCTGCTTATCGTGGCGCTGACCATGATCCTTATGCGCTATTCGGTAATAAGGCCTCTGCTGAATTCTCTCCCTGTTGAACTTATAGAGACACCCTACCTTCTGACCAGGATGACCTTTCAGCTGGGATGGTTCGACTTTATGATACTGATGCTCTCAACGATATGCATTACAGCAGGAGGGTATGTTATCAATGATTACTTTGACATCCGTACCGACCTCATAAACAGAGGTAAGGTTATTGTCGGAAATACTGTTCCCAGGCGTGTGGCGATGCTATATCACAATATTTTCAATTTTATGGGAGTAGCAGGAGGGTTTTATGTCTCTGCAAAAATCGGCTATTTCTGGCTGGGAGCACTCTTCCTGCTTGTCTCCGGCTTGTTGTATTTCTATTCTGCAACATATAAAAGGCAATTCCTTATCGGAAATATTATTGTTGCCTTGCTTACTGCCATGGTGCCATTCATAGTTGTACTTTATGATGCCCCACCGGTTTACAGGCTATATTCAGTAAGTACAATCTCCTTCCCCGGTGTGGCACCGCTCTTTTACTGGGTTGGGGGCTTTGCGCTTTTTGCCTTCATGACTACCCTGATAAGGGAAATAATAAAGGATATTGAAGATTATGAGGGAGACATCACCTTTGGCCGTAAGACACTGCCGGTGGTGTCAGGGATATTTGCCACCAGGATCATAGTCATAATACTGTCAGTAATAACCATCTTCCTGTTATATTCAATATGGTTCAGACATCTGAGTGATATTACAACCCTGGCCTATATTACCCTGTTGATTTTTGCCCCCTTCATCTGGGTGATGATTAAGGTCATGATCAGTAAAACCAGGGATGACCTTCACAAGGCCAGTCGCATGATGAAGGTCATTATGCTGGCGGGAATTCTCTATTCTGTTGTTGCTGGGGCAATCATCTCATCCGGAAAGGTTTTATAGAATGGTTTCCGACATTCTCAACAACTACCGCTTAATACTTGCTTCCGCTTCCCCCCGGCGAAGACAGCTTCTGACTGAGGCCGGTCTGACGTTCATCTCTGCCGAAGTCGACTGTGATGAAAAATGGCCTTCTGAACTGAAGGGGAGGGAGATAGCTGAGTATCTTGCCAACGTCAAGGCTGACTTATGGAATACTGAACTTTCAGAAAGAGAGATACTTATCACGGCTGACACCATCGTCTGGTGTAATGATACGGTCATTGGCAAACCGGCAGATGAAGATGAGGCAGCAAAGTTCCTCTCCCGGCTTTCCGGTTGTGACCATGAGGTAATTACAGGTATCTGTATAAAAGACAACAACAGAAAGCATATCTTTTCAGTATCTACAAGGGTCACTTTCAGGGTACTTACCGGAGAAGAGATCGCCTGTTATGTTGAAGAATACAGACCCTTTGACAAGGCCGGAGCTTACGGGATACAGGAATGGATAGGCCTTGTCGGGATCACAAGAATTGAAGGATCCTATTATAATGTTGTGGGAATGCCTGTGAGCGAGTTTTATACCGAACTGATAAATTTTATAAATAGAAGGCAATAACAGTTCGTTTATGGAAAACAGATGTATCTCATACAAAAGCATAACGAACTTTTTTCATAACGTGCTGATTCTATCAGACAAATAATAATTAAATCTTAAACTGATGAAAAGACGGATAATAGTTTTTTTAACCCTGTTCATGGTTTTGTCACTCCCGGCTCTCAGGG
>JAQBHM010000121.1:0-3228 GCA_032127795.1 Bacteroidales bacterium
TCTTTAAATAGTGCAGAATCATCTCACTTTCAACACTCTTTATAATATTTACTGGTCCGGGTTATTTGATAATTGAAAAATTGATATTATCTTTGCACCCGAATAGAAGGGTGGATTTACCTAGGGGACAAAAGTCCCCTATTTTGTTATCAAAAGTGAGACTATGGTTACAAAAGATCACATAAGAAAGCTTGTCGAGGACCACATAAGCGGGACCGGCATCTTTTTGGTTGATGTCAGGCTGAGCAGTACAGGCCGCATCACGGTGCTGATCGACAGGTCTGAGGGTGTCAGGATAGGTGACTGCGCTTTACTGAGCAGGTTCATAAGCAACGAACTGGGGGATAAAGCTGAAGAGCATGAGCTTAACGTCTCGTCGCCGGGCCTCGACATGCCGATGCTGGTTACAGAACAGTTTCTCAAGAACGAAGGCCGGGAGGTTGAGGTAGTTACAAATGAAGGAGAGAAGATCACCGGTATAATGCACAATGTCACTTCCGGCGGTTTTGACCTCAGGGTTGTCAGAAAGCAAAAAGGAAAAGAGCCAGAGACCACCGTGACAAGCTTCAACAATGAAGATTTAAAGTCAGTTAAAGTAAAAATATCATTCAAATAAAAGAACTGTTTACCAAAATGGAAAACGTTAATTTAATCGATACCTTTTCAGAATTCAAGGAGCTGAAAAACATTGACAGACCTACAATGATGAGTGTATTGGAGGATGTCTTCAGGGGTCTTCTTGCCAAAAAGTACGGTTCGGCAGACAACTTTGATATCATCGTCAATATTGACAAGGGTGACTTCGAAATATGGAGAAACCGTATTGTTGTTGAAGATGAGGAGTACACTGATCCGAATACCCAGATTCCGCTTTCAGAAGCCCACAAGATAGATGAAGATTATGAAGCCGGCGAAGAGGTTTCTGACGAGGTAAAGTTCCTCGACTTCGGACGCAGGGCTATCCTGGCACTGAGGCAGAACCTTGTGGCCCGTATCCTTGAGCTTGAGAAAAACAATATCTATCAGAAATATAAAGACCGTATCGGAGATATTGTCACAGGAGAAGTGTACCAGGTGTGGAAGCGTGAGACACTGGTGCTTGATGATGACGGCAATGAACTGATATTGCCGAAGGGTGAGCAGATACCTTCGGATCACTTCCGCAAGGGTGACTCCATACGCGCAGTAGTGATAAGGGTTGAGATGAAAAACAACACTCCCAACATTATCCTCAGCCGCACTTCGCCTGTCTTCCTTGAGAGGCTCTTTGAACTTGAGGTGCCTGAGATCTTTGACGGACTGATAACCATCAAGAAGATAGTAAGGATCCCCGGTGAAAGAGCGAAGGTAGCCGTTGAGTCCTATGATGAACGGATTGATCCGGTAGGTGCATGCGTGGGCATGAAAGGATCAAGGATACACGGTATTGTTCGTGAGCTTCGCAATGAAAACATAGATGTGATAAACTATACCTCAAATATTCAGCTTTTTATTACACGGGCACTTAATCCGGCCAAGATCACATCAATCAGGCTTGTGTAGGCTGACAAAAAAGCGGAGATCTATCTCAAGCCCAGCGAGGTTTCTCTTGCTATCGGAAAAGGCGGGCTTAATATCAAGCTTGCAGGCCAGCTCACCGGTTATGACATTGAAGTATACCGTGAGCCGGATAATGAAGACGAGGAAGACGTCTCCCTTGATGAATTCTCGGATGAGATTGAAGGATGGATCATTGATCAGTTCAAGGCTATAGGTTGTGACACGGCGCGCAGCGTCCTGAGACTGACGACACATGACCTGATTAAGCGGACTGACCTGGAGGAGGAGACTGTGAAAGAAGTGGTGAATATTCTCAAGGCTGAATTTGATAAAGAATAATAATCTCCACCTGGGAGTAGAATATGATATTAACAGTGATTAACTCAAGAGGTTGTTATAAAGGGATATATGACTGAAGACAAGAAGGCAACACGTTTAAGCAAAGCCGCCCGCGAATTTAATGTTGGGATTCAGACTATTGTTGATTTTCTTCACAAGAAGGGATTTGACATCAGTACTGACCCTAACAACAAGATCCCGCCGGAGGCCTATCTCCTTATCCTTAAAGAGTACAGCAGTGACCTCAATGTGAAGAAGGATGCTGACAAGCTGGCTCTGAAAGAGAGGATCACCCCGAAAAGGACTCTCTCAATAGATGATATTGATGCCGGGCCTGAAGGTGAATCAGTTGAACCCGATGAAGAATTTCTCATTACAGATGTTTCAGGACCAAAGCAGCATCTCGACCTGCGCACCGAGGCAAGGAAGCCGGAGATCAAGTCTGTTGGCAAAATTGACCTTACAACTGCCGGCAAGCCGGCTAAGAAAGAGCCTGTTGAACCCGAGAAGGTGCCTGCTCCGCCCGTTGAGGCCGCAGCAAAGCCTGTAGAGCCACCTGTGGAAGAGAAGCTGCCTTTAATAGAGAAGTTAGAGCCAAAGGTAGTAGGCACCATTGATCTTAGCAAGGTAACAGGAAAACAGGATAAGGGAGTCAAAAAAGAATCCAAAAAAAGTGTGTCGGAAGTACCTGTAGCCAAAGAAAAGGTTCCGGTGCCTGAACCCCCGGTGCCTGAACCCCCGAAGGAAGAGCCTGTAGAGGTGACTGAGAAGGTACCCGAGACGGAGCCTGTTGCTGAAGTTACCCTCAGTCAGCCTGAGTCGAAAGAGCCTGAGATATACCGTCCAGATGTCAATAAGCTGTCAGGTCTTACAATAGTGGGATCCATCAATCTGCCTCAACCTGTGGTTCGCAAGCCCAGGGAGACAGCTGCCGGAGAAAGGCAGAAGCATGATGACCGCAAGAAACGAGAGCGCATCAAGGCAAAACCGCGTGAGAAGGTTGCTCTTGACCAGCCCGTACCTGCACCGGCTGACCCGAGAAAAGATAAGAAGCCCGGGGGAGGAACTCCACAGAAAGATCACCGTGACAAGAAGAAATCATTCAGGACCCTTCGTCCTGAGGTTGACAAGGAAGATGTATCAAAGAATATCAGGGATGTAAATCTCCTGATGAGCAAGGGCAAATCCAAAGTCGCCAAATACAGACGTGACAAGAGAGACGCTGTAAGCCAGAGGATGAGGACCGAGACTGACAAGAAGGAACTTGAAAAGAGCGTTCTTAAGGTCACTGAATTCGTTTCGGTGAATGAGCTGGCAACAATGATGGATATCCCGGTCATTGATATAATC
>JAQBHM010000122.1:0-10454 GCA_032127795.1 Bacteroidales bacterium
TATCAAGATATGGAAGCCTAAGAATGATATTGCCGGAGAAGGTCTTTTGAACTAATTTAATTGAAAATATGAGAATTATTATTCCGACCGGAATGAGAGAAAATAATAGAATCTTCATTTTTGCAGATTTTATCACTCTTTGTCAGTTTTATCAAAGTTATCTTTTTTAACAGAATGTTGGCTTTATCACGTCACATGTTGGCACAGATATCCTCAACACCTTAAAAAAGACTCATTGCCTTTCATCACCCAACTTATTTCTTAATTTAGCATCTTCACCTGCTTATAACTGACCTCCTATGAATAATCAGAGAAGTTTGGCCAGAACACTTGGATTGGGCTATGTCATAATTTTTGTCATTGCAAATATCATCGGCTCCGGAGTATACAAAAAGATTGCTCCGATGGCTGCCGAACTCCATTCCTCTTCATGGATACTCCTTGTATGGTTGGCCGCAGGTATAATTACCCTCTTCGGTGCGCTGAGCAATGCCGAAATAGCCGGTATGCTGGCTGACACAGGGGGCGAATTTGTCTATCTTAAGAAAATTTACGGCCGGTTCTTTTCTTTTCTTTATGGCTGGTCACTGTTTACGGTTATACAGACTGCTGCCATTTCATCTATAGCCTATGTTTTTACACAGTCGCTGAACAGTATTGTTCCAATACCTGATATTCTCTCTTCTTTGAAGGATGTAACCATCGGAGGGGTTTTCTTTCCTTTCCAGGATTTCGGAATTAAACTAACGACCATTCTGATGATCCTTCTTTTTACCTTTCTCAATATGACAGGACTGAAAGGCGGAGCCTGGGTAAGCAAAGCGATTCTCTTATTTGTGGGTGCAGGTCTCTTTGTGATTGTTGTATTCGGGCTGACCAGCAATGTGGCAAAACCGGACAATTTCATGAATGTCAAAGAACTGGCGAGCGGTACAGTCACCCTCTCTTCTTTCTATACTGCAATGCTGGCGGCCTTCTGGGCATACCAGGGATGGGTTTCCGTGGGATTTATCGGGGGAGAGGTAAAAAATGCAAGGGTGAACATACCCAAGGGAATTGCCATAGGTGTCTTTACGGTAATCATAATTTATCTTCTGGTTAACCTTACATATCTCTCGGTAATGTCTATTCCGGAACTTGTGCAGGTGCATGAGGCGGGGAATCAGATAGCTGCCGTTGAGGCAGTCAGGAGTTTCTGGGGATCAGGAGGAGTGATTTTCATTTCGCTGCTGATACTTGTCAGCACCCTTGGATGCCTCCATGCCAGTATCCTGACAGGTGCACGGCCGTATTATGCTATGTCACGTGAGCGGCTCTTCTTTTCGGGCATCGGAAAACTTAACAGGCAAAGCGTCCCCGGGAACTCACTTCTATGGCAGGGGATATGGGCTTCTGTGCTGGTGCTGTCGGGCACCTTTGATCAGCTGACAGACATGCTCATCTTTGCAGTATACATATTCTACGGTGCCACTGCAACCGGAGTATTCATCCTGCGCAGGAGGATGCCTGATGCTCACCGGCCTTACAAGGTGTGGGGGTACCCGGTTATCCCTGCCATTTTTGTGCTATTCTGCATAGGTTTGTTTTTCAATACAATTGTGAACCGTCCGCGTGAAGCAGCTATTGGGCTTACCCTTATTCTGACGGGTATTCCTGTTTACTTTCTCTTCCATAAAAAAAACTCAGGGAATGAGGCTGATTAAACCTGCACTCAGGAACACTCTCAGAAGGTAAATCCCGCCACAAGAAACATCTGTTCCCTTTGCGGGTTAAAGATGAGTTGTCCCGTTACGGGAATGCTGAAGTGTTCTGTTATCATGATAGCCTTCGATACTTCCAGTCCTAAATTGCAGACGGCAAAGATATTTCTCTCTTCATCAGCATCATATGTATGCCATCCATTGCCGGCTCCGGCGAAGAGTCTGAGTGAATTAAAAGAATACCCCGCTTCAATATAAAAATCACCTCCCAGAGACCCCACACCTCCTGCTTCATTAATAACACAGTTTGTACTCAGATCGAAATTCTCTCCTGAATAGTCGAGGGTTATTTCAAATGCATGGCTTCCAGTAGATCCCGAATAATCAAAATATCTGAGCTCAGGAGAGTAATAATCTGTTATACCGATATTGAATCCTGCAGGCAGGGCAAGAGAAATATACAAGTCAACTTCCTGGTAATCATTAAAATCAAAAGAACCCCAGGCCCCGGCAGTAAAAGGCCCTGAAGTAAATTCAATTACCGGTTGAATTGCAGGGCCGCTTCCTAACCTAGTTCCGCGCCAGACAAAGCTGCTGTAAAAGTCTGCTCCGACGCTCCATGAATCTGATTTTTCTGTCTGGGCATGCAGGTTCTCACTAACCACCAGATTGGTCAGCAGAAACACGAGGGCAAAAACTTTACACAAAGTATTCATGATCTTTTCTCTGCCATTGAAAGGTTAAAAACCTTACCGGTATTATTTAAAGTGAAGATGGAGCTTATTTATGAAATGTCAAAAAAGACCTGGAAAAGTTGTCTTCAGTCTAAACAAGATGTATTTTTGATAATGACAATTAATCTCCCTAAAATATGAAACATTTCAGAAAATTTTCTCTGCTTTTATCATTGCTGATTTTAATCCCTGCCCTATCATGGGGAATAAACACCTCTGATACCAGGATGCTCTCACAGCCTGCCATCAGCGCAGACAGGATCGCCTTTATCTATGCTGAAGATCTCTGGGTAGCCAACCTTGACGGCACACAGCCCCGGCGTCTGACAGTTGATGAAGGAATAGAATCAAACCCTGTCTTCTCCCCTGACGGTAAATGGATCACATTCACTGCCGAGTATGACGGGAACAGGGATGTGTTTATCTTACCTGCGGAAGGAGGGATACCAGTACGACTGACATGGCACCCCGGCGCCGATATCGCCAGGGGCTTTACCCCTGATGGGAAGAATGTACTTTTCATCTCCCAGAGATCGACATTCACCAACAGGTATACCCAGCTGTTCACTGTTCCCGTGACAGGAGGTTTTCCCAGTCAGCTGGAAATTCCAAATGCATACTATGCCTCATATTCACCTGACGGAAAATCCATGGCATACACGCCCATCGCCGACAGGTTCCAGCAATGGAAGAATTACAGGGGTGGCACCATCTCCACCATCTGGATCATCTCCTTCGGAGATCATTCCGTTGTTCAGATACCGAAACCTGCTGAAGGATGCAATGATACCGATCCTGTATGGATAGGAGATAAGATATATTTTATGAGTGACAGAAACGGGGAATTTAACCTGTTCTCTTTCGATTCCGCAAGCCGGGAGATCAAACAGCTCACAAGCTTTACGGATTTTCCCGTTCTTTCGATAGGTGCAGACAATGACAGGATCATTTTTGAACAGGCCGGATATCTGCATCTCTTTGACCCGGCCACTTCAGCATCCGGAAAGCTGACAGTTGCCATTGCCACAGACCTTCAGGAGCTGAGGCCACGCTATGTCAGCGGAGGCAAATATATCAGAGGGGCCGGCATTTCACCTACCGGAGCTCGTGCGGTCTTCGATTTCAGGGGCGAGATCATCACTGTTCCCGCTGAGAAGGGTGATCCGAGGAATATCACCCAGACGGCCGGTGTTCATGAGAAGTACCCGGCATGGTCACCTGACGGTAATTATATAGCTTATTTTTCAGATTCCTCCGGAGAATATAAGCTCTGCATACAGCCACAGGATGGCAAGTCGGAAGCCAGATCCTTCCTGCCTCCGGGCACCGGTTTCTACGGATATCCCAAGTGGTCACCAGACAGTAAGAAGATCACCTTTGTGGATAACGGGAGAAATCTGTATCTCCTTGATGTAGCTTCGGGCATCATCAGCAGGATAGACAGCGATGAACTGTACAGGCCCGGTGATATAAGGGATATGATGAATGACTGGTCATCTGATTCCCGCTGGTTTGTTTACACGAGGGTTACAAAGACCTTTTTCGAGTGTATCTACCTCTATTCTCTGGAACAGGGTAAATCTTTTAAAGTTACCGACGGACTCAGTGATGCTTCGGAACCGGTATTTGACAGGGGTGGAAGATATCTGTATTTCTTTGCTTCAACTGATGCGGGGCCGGTGAACAACTGGTTTGACCAGTCCGCTGCTGATATGAGAGCCACCAGGTCAATTTACCTGCTGACACTGCAGAAAGACACTATCTCTCCATTTGCAAAGGAGAGCGACGAGGAAAAAGCCAGTGCAGAGCCAGCCATAGCCAGCAAAGCTGCTGAGTCCTCAAAAAAAGATAAAAAGGCACCTGCTGAAACGGCAAAGCCAGAGAAAATCATGAAGATTGATCTGGAAGGGATCCAGGACCGGATAGTTGCCTTCCCTGTGGATAGAGGTAATTACAGAATGCTTGGCTCGGGGAAAAATGACGAGGTGCTGTATATTGTGAGTCCTGCGGGCTCAGGTGCTCAGGCAACGCTTCATAAATATGACCTTAAAAAGTGTAAGGACAGCGAGGTGATGGAGATGGACGGATATCTCCTCTCCGCCAACGGTAAAAAGATGCTTTACAGTAAGAGGGATACATGGGGGATAGCTCCGTCAGGCGAAAAGCCTGAGGCCGGGAAGGGAATGCTCAACATTGCTGATATCCAGTTGAAGATCGAGCCCCAGGCAGAATGGCCGCAGATCTTTGATGAGGCGTGGCGGATAAACCGTGACTATTTCTATGATCCGGGCATGCATGGGGCAGACTGGAAGGCGATGAAAGCCAAATATGCAGTGTTCCTTCCTGATCTTGCCTGTCGCAGTGACCTGAACAGGCTTATTCAGTGGATGTGCAGCGAACTGTCAGTAGGGCATCATCGTGTTGGCGGCGGTGATCTGCTGAACAGCCCGGCAACAGTCAAAGGCGGCCTGCTAGGTGCTGACTATGAGCTGATAAACAACCGTTACCGGCTGAAGAAAATATACGGCGGACTTAACTGGAATCCTGGCATGCGCTCTCCGCTGACAGAACCGGGGATCAATGCCAGGGTGGGTGACTATATCCTGGCCGTCAACGGTAAGGATGTGAAGAGTGACAGGAACCTTTTCAGCTTCTTTGAGAATACGGCGGGAAGAATAGTTGAACTGACCATTGGACCCAATCCTGATTATACAGGATCAAGGTTGGTGAAAGTGGTGCCTGTGGAAAATGAGTCGAGCCTGAGGAACCGCGACTGGGTAGAGGGTAATCTGAAAAAGGTGACTGAGGCTACCAACGGCCAGGTGGCATATGTTTATGTTCCCAACACAGCCGGAGACGGACATGAATACTTCAAGCGTTATTTCTTCCCCCAGGCAGACCGTAAAGCCATCATCATAGACGAAAGGTTTAACGGCGGCGGGTTGATAGCCGATTATTATATTGATATTCTGAGAAAGCCCTATCAGTCATACTGGAATATGCGTTACGGGATAGACCTGAAAACACCAAGTGCTTCGATACAGGGCCCCAAGGTGATGATCATCGATGAGACGGCCGGTTCCGGGGGTGACATGCTGCCCTGGATGTTCCGCAAGTTTGAGGTTGGCACCCTGGTAGGCAAGCGCACCTGGGGCGGACTGGTAGGCACGTTAGGATTCCCTGAGCTGATGGACGGAGGTAGTGTTACGGCACCAAACCTTGCAATATGGACCAAAGAGGGTTTTATTGTTGAGAACGTAGGTGTTGAACCTGATATTGAAGTGGAACAATGGCCGGCAGAGGTGATCTCCGGCAGAGATCCTCAGCTTGAGAAGGCTATTGAGGTGGCACTTAAGGAACTGGAGAAGAATCCTCAGGTGGAGCCTCAACGTCCGCCTTATCCCGTGAGAGTGAGGAAATAGTAATTTCTAAAAAAATGCCTGACCATCTGTAAAGCGATGGTCAGGCATTAAAAATATCTGGTTGTCAGCCTTTTCTCTTATTCTGCAGTGTTACGCTGAGCCGTCAGCAGGAACACTTCATACAGTTGTGTTTTATCTTCCGCCGTTTTTCTTTCAATGACGAAGCACTTCCTGTGGGATATATTTAAAAATCCCTGTTTGGAAATCAGGTTTGATAAGGCCCCGGTGTCGAAACCTTTGTGACCCGTAAAATCAGGACCGTGAAACGAGCCATCTTCAGGATAAAGATCTGCAATTGCGAGGTAGCCTCCAGGATTCAGGAGATCATGAAATTTATCAATAATATTCCGGATATCTCCAACATGGTGAAGGACCATCTGTGTAAATATGAGATCAAACATTTCACCCTTATACTCCTGCTGTTCCAGGTCACAGTCAAAGGTTTTCAGATTTTTCACACCGGAGGCACGTATCTTTTCGTTCATCACTTTTATCATTTCTGATGAACTGTCCATAAGGGTGATTTCTTTCAGATGATCTTTAAGGAGGAAGCTGGCTATCCCTGTTCCGGCGCCAAATTCCAGAGCTGTCATCTGCGTGTTAAGAGGAATGAGTTGCTTTATCTGATCAGTAATTGCCACCGAACGATCCCAGTGCATAGGGTTTTTGTCCCAGTCAGGTGCTTTGCTGTCAAATTCACTGTTTATATTTTTCATAGGGATAAAATAATTAAATTAATATCGCAGCCTTTTGTCTGGCAGGACTTGCATAATATCATGAGAGGTCAAACCATGCGCCGGTATTCAGGTTTTTCTCTTCATTAAACGTTTTATGCCGAAATTCATTTGTATGGCTTTCATATACATAATCTTCTTTCCAGCTTTCAGCATTTTCAATAGTTTGTTTTATTGCATCAAGGATGAATAATAATTCATCATCTGTCATTGTAGGATGCAGGGAGAGTCTTATCCAGCCGGGCTTCATGGACAGGTCTCCGGCATCAATTTTATCTGTAATTTCCTTTGACATGTCGAAACTTACCCCTAATAGGAAATGACCGTAAGTGCCGGCGCATGAGCATCCGCCCCTCACCTGTATCCCGAATCTGTCATTCAGGAGTCTTGTGACAAGGTTGTGATGAACGTTGGTAATGTAAAATGAAAATACACTTATCCTCTCCTTTATGTTATCCGCCAGGACATGCAGTCCCTCAATTTTGGATAATTCACGGAACGTTAACTCGTTAAGCTCAAGTTCTCTTTGCCGCATCATTTTTGTATCCATATTTTCCTTTAAGGTGACAGCCAGCGCTGCCTTTATGCCCTGCAGGAATCCAGGTGTACCGCCATCCTCCTTAACTTCAATATCTGTAATATAGCTGTATCCTCCCCATCTGTTTGTCCATTTAACGGTTCCACCACCCGGGGTGTCAGGGGTAATGTTCTTGTAAAGATTTTTGTTGAAGATCAGCACACCGGCACTTCCGGGTCCTCCAAGAAACTTATGTGGTGAGAAGAAGATGGCATCAAGGCGCTGCATCTCATTTGCCGGATGCATATCAATGTCAGCATAAGGTGCTGAGGCTGCGAAATCAACGAAACAATAGCCATTATGCTGGTGCATTATCTCGGCAAGTTCGTAATAATCAGGCATATACCCTGTTACATTGGAGCAGGCTGTGAAGGAGCCTATTAGCAGCGGACGTCCGGCGTATTTTACAATTTCCTTCCTGAGGGAATCGGGGTTAACCCTCAAGTCTGATGAGGGTTCAAGGACAACCACATCCGCAATTGTTTCAAACCATGATGTGTGATTTGAATGGTGTTCGGTATGTGTCAGAAAAACTACAGGTCTGGCATATCCCGGATCTTTTTTGCATTTATAATTTTCTCCGCGGGCAAAGGTGCAGTAATTTTTAGCCTGCTCCGGGATCTTTAATCCGAGCATTCTTTGAAGTTTGGCTAAAGCAAATGTCATCCCGCTACCGGTAAAGATCAGAACATCATTGGCATCGGCTTTAACATGGCGTTTTACTATTTTCTGGGCAAGGTGGTAGGCTTCAGTCATTGCTTTCCCCGTTGCCGAGGAGTCAGAGTGAGTATTGCCTACCATTGGGCCTATCTCTTTGGATATCCTTTCTTCTATGGGTCCGTAAAGTCTTCCGCTGGCTATCCAGTCAGCATATACCAATTTCTTCAATCCGTAGGGTGTCATTATCTCATGATTGATGCCCACTATGTTTTTCCTGAAAGGATCGAAGTATTTTTCAATATTTGTCATGCACTATTCTTTTTATCCTGTACCACGTAAATTCATTCCCGGGGATATTCAGAATCCAAAAATAGACAAAAGGATTATTACCTAAGCCAGGCTGTCCTAATTGTGATATATTTAAAAGAGTATCTCCTTTGTCAGGTATGTGTTTCAGCATATTTTTTGAAATTGTCAAGGATAGCCTGCCAGCCTGAATGCTGTAATTCCAGTGTGTTTATTTGTTCAGCTTCAAATTCTACTGAGATAGCGGTATCTGCGCCCTCAGGCACAAACAAAACCTTCACTGTTCTGTCATCATCAAGGGTATAGTTTATTTGCCAGTAATGTTCCACCACAGTATAGATGCCCCAAACCTTTTGAACCGGAGCTTTTATCTTTGTTTCTACTCTGATAATATCTTTTCCGTGTTTATTCATGGGAGATTGAATATGGAATTTAATACCTGATTACCACAACATCCGGTATAGCCATTAAAACAAATAAGTGTACAAACTGTTCTAAAGATGATGACAGGTGATAAAAACATTTTATTGTATGACGGGGTATGTATCCTGTGCAGTAAGCTCGTGAGTTTCATTTCAAAAAGAGATAGTAAGGCAGGGTTTTCCTATGTATCACTGCAATCGAATTACGGTCAGACACTTTTGCAGGGCCTAGGTCTGCCAACCGATGATTTTGACAGTGTTGTTTATATCAGCAATGACAAATATTGGCTCAAATCAGCTGCGATACTTCATATATTGAAAGCATTGGGAGGGATATGGAGCCTCACTTTTGTTTTCATCATTATCCCCCGATTTTTACGAGATTTCATATATGATATTGTTGTCAGAATACGATACCATATCTTTGGGAAGAAAACCTAACCGCTTTCAAAAAGTTACTGAGAGATGGAAACAGAAGCTTTACTAAGATTTAATCCTGTATTACTGGCCCTTGCAGCTACTCTCTTCACCTGGGCTCTTACTGCACTGGGCTCTGCCATGGTTTTTTTCTTTAAGAATCTGAATCAGAAAGTACTGAATTCAATGCTTGGATTTGCAGCGGGTGTTATGATAGCAGCCAGTTACTGGTCGCTTCTTAAGCCTGCCATTGAAATAACCGAAGCAAAGGGCGACATACCTTGGGTTCCGGCACTTATTGGCTTTCTTGGCGGGGGTGCATTTTTATTTACGGTTGATAAAATACTTCCTCATTTGCATTTGGGGCTCTCAACAGACAAGGCTGAAGGAATAAAAACCTCATGGCAGCGCAGTGTTTTGCTGGTGCTGGCAATCACGCTGCACAACATTCCCGAGGGGCTGGCAGTGGGAGTTGCGTTTGGCAGCCTGGCAAGCAATCCTTCTGCCGGAGCCCTGGCTGGTGCAATTGTGCTTGCCATAGGTATCGGTTTACAGAACTTTCCGGAGGGTGCCGCGGTCTCAATTCCGTTACGAAGAGAAGGTTTTTCACGGCTAAAGGCATTCAATATCGGTCAATTGTCAGGTATTGTCGAACCTGTTGCCGGGGTGATAGGGGCATTGCTTGTGGTAGTGGTAACGCCATTGCTACCATATGCACTTTCATTTGCTGCAGGAGCAATGATATTTGTTGTTATTGAGGAACTGATTCCGGAATCGCAGTCAGGCAATGAAACAGACCTCTCGACTGTTGGGGCGATGCTTGGATTTGCCACCATGATGGTTCTGGATGTCGCTCTCGGATAAGATACTTAAGATGATAACTCATAAGAGTACAGTATGATTGACTTTACCGCATCATATACAGATCAGTACCAGCTGACAATGTCTCAGGTCTATTTCCTGAAAGGACAGCAGGGCCATAATGCCGTGTTTGACTATTTTTTCCGCAGGTTGCCCTTCCATGGAGGTTATGCCATATTTGCAGGGCTTGATGATATTCTTAATGCTCTTGAAGAGCTGAAGTTTGACAAGCAGGATCTTGAATACCTTAAGACACAGCATTTTAATCCTGATTTCATACGGTACCTTAAAGATTTCAGGTTCAGGGGGAATATTTATTCTTCATTTGAGGGTGATGTGGTTTTTCCTGTTCGACCTGTTCTGCAGGTTGAAGGAGATATTATTGAGACACAGATAATAGAGACTCTGCTTCTGAACCTCCTCAATTTTCAGACCCTGGTTGCAACCAAGGCCAGTCGGATCCGTTTTGCGGCAGGAGAAAAAAAGCTAATAGATTTTGGTCTGAGGCGTGCTCAGGGTCCGGGAGGCTACTATGCCTCCAGGGCTGCATACATCGGTGGCTTTGATGCCACAAGCAATATCAGGGCAGGCCGTGATTACGGCATCCCGGTATCAGGCACC
>JAQBHM010000123.1:0-7128 GCA_032127795.1 Bacteroidales bacterium
TCCTTTTTCTTTTTTACAGATATCTTGTAAATGTCGAAATTACCGTCGCGGACAGCGGTATATGTCAGGTAGCGGCCGTCAGGAGACCATCCGTGAAGATAGGAGGGACCCTCTTCTGTAATTCTTTTCGGGGTACCTCCATCAGCCGGCATCGTGAAGATGACAGACCTGTTTTCCTCCGCGGCCACATGATGACTTATGCCTATCATCGTGCCGTCAAAAGAGAGTACATGGTCATTGTTATTGTTAGTTGCAAATCCTGAGTTGATCTTTGAAGGCTGCCCGTTCCGGAGATCAAACCTGTAAAGCAGCCCCTCACTGTTGTAAATAAGGAAATTTCCGTCCGGGGTCCAGTTGGGAGCCTGGATCGAAACAGGCGACTGCATCACGACCTTCCTGACACCCGTTGCAATATCCATTACTTCAAGATTGCTGCCTATGTAATCACGGTAAGGCACAAAGTCATCTTCTGCAGGACGGATGATACGAACGTTGTAGAACCTTGCCTGCTCAATGACATCATTGTCATGTGAACAGATAAATATTCCGGCGAAAACCTCCCGCGAGTCCAGTTTTCCGGAGACAGCCACCGTGTCAAAAGTCTCTCCTGCATGAGCGCATGAGAAGATATACCTGTTGCCCTTTCTCTCAAGCTGGATGACATCAGGAGCAACAGTTGAGGATTTTCGTTCGCCCGTTTCTCCTCCTCTGGTTATACGGTACTGTAGTGACGTCAGCCCGTCACCGTGCACGGTACCGCTTATATGAGGCGAATCAGCATCCAGCGTTTCCCTTACCATCCAGCCTATCTTCCGGTGCATGTGACTTCCCTGACCCGTAAAACTTATGTTGGCCCTCAGTATAAAGTCACCGCTCATCTTCTTCCAGGCATAATGAAACTGGTCACTGCCAAACCATATGTTCTCACCTGATCCTGAAATGGTATACTCCTGGGTGTCAGCCCCGAAGATCATGTCACCCTTTATGCTGCAGGCACCAATGTCAGAGTTGCCGTCAAAAATGCTCTTTGAATAATCCTGAGATAAGGCTGTGCCGCCTGCGGTTATCATCATGGCTATGCTGATTGCAATATATTTCTCTGACATCCTTTTGCTTTTAATATGGAAGACACTATGGTGAATAGTTACCCATTATTCCAGCCAGTTGTTTATTTGAAAAAGGGAAATTCCTTTTTTGATGATTTCTTTCATGTTTGCCGGAGGCCTGTTAAACAGACCGATATATAGTATATCCTTTTCCGGGATCACAATATAAAATGCCCTGAATCCTCCCTGGTCACCCGTATGGTAAATAAACCCGGTACCATAACCGTTTTTTTCATCAAGCAGCCTGTCCTTCCCTATAAACCAGCTGTAACCTATAAAGGGATCAGTGCTGTCAGCCCAGTTTTCAGGGTGATATACAGACCTTGACTCATCAGTAAGCTCTTTACCGAGGAATTTATTCTGCCTTATGGCCCTCTCATATGCGGCAAGCTCCGTAACAGAGCTCCAGACACCTCCGTTACCGGCAGCCGCGAAAGTGGGGAACTCACCGTAATCATCTTCAGTATACACCCCGTCTGTAAGACTGTAGGCATGTGCCACACCCTCCTGGGGATATGCCCCGTCAGTAATCTTGCTGGCGACCATCCCCGACGGTTGAAAAATGCTGTCAGCAATGAACTTTTGCCATGGCTGACGGGCAAGTTTTTCTATTATCAGCGCAAGTCCGTTGAAAGCCGGATTTGAGTATTCAAACCTTTCTCCGGGATCAAAATTCAGACTTTCAGCCTGCTTTATCGGTGCAAAGTTCTCTTCATCTTTTGCAGTGAGGAAGAAATCAAAATTTTCAGACACCTTTCGGATATCTGGCAAGCCTGATGTATGCGATAACAGGTGTTTGATCCTTACCTTATCGGCTATCTCCTTATTGCTGAAGTCATTGAAATACTCAGAGATGCTGTCTTCCAGAGAAAGCATTCCATTTTCCATCAGGATGAGAATACCGTTTGAAACGAATGTTTTCGAGACGGAGCCCAGGTTAAAAAGAGTGTTCTCAGTGATTTTTTCTTTCGTTTCCATGTCAGCAAGCCCGTAGCTTTTCAAGAAGACAATACTGTCACCCTTTTGTATCAGTACGGAGGCTCCGGGCTGATCAGGAGTAAATTCCCCTGCCAGCAATAAGTCTAATTCATTCAGAGGGTCTCCGCTGTTTTTGGTGACACAGGCTGTCAGGAGCAGCAAACAAAATAATGCGAAACCTGTTCTCATCTATTTGTCATTGATGTCATAAACTTTCTTTCCGCCGACATATGTCTGCAAAACCCTGGTATCGCGGATCATAGCCGGATCTATGACGGTGATATCGTCACTGAGTACCACAAAGTCAGCCAGTTTCCCTGGTTCCAGGCTTCCCTTGATTTTTTCATCAAAAGAGGCATATGCGCCGTTTACTGTATAAGCTTTCAGGGCCTGCTCCACAGATATTTTCTGCTCGGGCACCCATCCGTCAGGGTTCCGGTCATCCAGCGTTCTCCTGGTGACCGCAGCATATATGCCTTCAATAGGTGTCGCAGGTGCTACCGGCCAGTCACTCCCGAAAGCCAACATGGCTCCCGCATCCAATAATGATCTGAACGCATATGTGGTTTTAATACGTTCAGCACCAATCACCTCTTCAGCCCACCTGCCGTCATCAATAGCATGGTAGGGCTGCATGCTGGCAATCACATTCAATTGAGCAAACCTCACAAAATCATCAGGTGCAATGTGCTGTGCATGTTCAATCCTGAATCTCCTGTCCCTGGCACCGTTCTCTTTTTCCACCCTCTCATAGGTGTTCAGCAGGAAGTGTATCGCACGGTCGCCTATGGCATGGATCACCGCCTGAAGGTCATTCTTGTCGGCATTTAAGATCCAGTTATAAAGGTCTTCTTCAGAATTGACAAAGAAGCCTGTATCAGACGGCATATCAGTATAGGGGTCAATGAAGGCTGCAGTGTGCGAACCCAGTGAGCCGTCTACAAAACCCTTGACAGCTCCACTCTTCACCCACCTGTCACCTCTGCCTGAGGCGCTGATGCTGTTGCTTAGTCTTTCCCAGGCATAAACGGGGGTCATAACATAAACACGGGTAATAAGCTCTCCCTTTTTCCTTATGCGTTCTATTCCGTCCGCATAACCGGAGGCATCAACTGCATGCACCGAGGTGATTCCATTGGAGGCAAAGTATTTTACTGCCGCCACAAGGGCATTGTCTGTCTCCTCATCCGAAGAATCAGGGATCTTGCTGAAAATGAGATCCATGGCATTGTCTTTAAAGATGCCTGTCAGCTCACCGGCACTGCTGCGAATTATAGATCCGCCCTCAATATTTTTTACATTCCTGTCTGTGCCTGCCAGCTTCATGGCGAGTGAATTGGCAAGGCCCATGTGCCCGTCAAGCCGGCTTATAAATACCGGGTTTTCTCCGGTCACGGAATCTATCCATTCTTTTTCAGGAAGCGTTTCCCAGCCTTTGCCGTCCCAGTCTCCTCCGAGAATCCAGCTTCCCGGCTTCTGAGTCCTGGCAAAATCAGCTATCCTCTGTATAAATTCCGCAGGTGTTGCGGCGTCCCTGAGCTGTACCGAAGCCAGGTTTGACCCTCCCTGAAGAAAATGAACATGTGAATCAATGAATCCGGGGGCAACAAATTTCCCTTGCAGATCTGTAATAACGGTGGTATCTCCCCTGAACTTCATTATCTCCCTGTTGCTGCCAACAGCAATAACAGTATCCCCTGACATTGCCATTGCTTCAGCAAAGGGGACGGCATCACTGCCGGTCCATATTTTTGCATTTGTGATTATCATATCAGCAGAATGTTGTTTGTCCTGGCATGATACCACTGACAACAGCAGCGTCAATGCGATCAGAACGTGGTTTAAGTATTTCATTTTTTATGGGTTTGGAGTGCTTTTAAAATTATGCATTTTTTCAGTTGTCAGCCTTGTTATGTGGCAGATAATGCAGCAAACGGCCCCGGATCAAAATAATAATACCTTTTTTGGTATGTGGGATTGCCGGTTATGCTGCCGGGAACCCGACTATATCCTGAAGTTTTTTATCCCTTCTGTATCAAAGCTGCAGTTCAGCCACTCATCATCAATCTCAGCACCGCTCTTTTTATACATCCTGATAGCCGTTTCATTCCAGTTCAGTACCTGCCACCTGACTCTTTTACACCCCTCGGCACTGGCTACTTCAAATATCTTTCTGAGCAATGCGGCCCCTGTCCCATGCTTTCTGAATGACTCTTTAACGTACAGGTCATCAAGATACAGCGACTTGCCGACCCAGGTATAATAGGCAAAGAAGTAGAGAGCCATTCCGATGATCTCTCCTCTCTCCGTTTCTGCAACAAAACAGTGGAAAAAATCTTTTTCCCGCTTCATCTGCTCAACTGAATTAGTGACTTTCTCCGGCGCTTTTTCAAATGTTGCCAGTTCCCTGATCAGTGACAATATTGAAGGGAAATCCTCTTCGCCAGCCTTTCGGATATTAATTTTCATATGCACCTCTGGTAATTTTCGATCTGATTTCTGTCTCTTTTAAATCTGCCGTTCCTATTGGATCAGATACAGGCCTGCTCAAAATGTAAGATATTCTTTCTGATTGCAGAAATATTCCAATAAGTCCTGATAAGCATGTAAATTCCAAATACAGGAATTATATATGCAAATATGTTCCACCAGGGATTAAGGTTAATAAACTGAAAAAACGCGGCAATAAAAATGATCATTGTCGGGCCCCCTGTGGCAATAAGTCTTTCTGATACTGAAGATAGCCTGGAAATGAGCTTCTGGAAATCAGTGTTTAATCCTTCATCCAGTTCCCCTACCAGGTTCAGGATCTTCCGCCTGTGTTCCATTAAAAGTAATTCGATATAGGTAAACTGGCTCCTGATAGATATGCTCACCATCAGCAAAACCAGCAATCCGGCTTTGTCCCACATATGCCTCCAGGGCTCAATATTCAGAGCTCTCATCAAAGATAAATACGTCAGAAACAACAGCATCCCTGTTCCCAGGAAGAAATCAATGGTGGCATACCATTTAAGAAATTTATATTTCTGATCAGGAGATTTATCTCCCCAGTTAAATGATGATCTGTAACTGTCAATGATCTTTATCCTTCCTTTTGTCTGCTCATTCATAGCTCATGATAATGATAAATTCTTCCAGGATATATTTAATCTGCAATATCAGGTTCAAAAAACACCCACCTGATATTATGATTATGTTTTTTCAATTCCAGTTCGCTCCCAGGGTTTGCCAGTAAGGCAAAAAGTATCGATTTTGTTGATGCATTCTGCTGTGACATTCAATATGTACTTAAACTGAGGAAACCCTTGTCCATGAATATCCTGCCGCTGGAATATCCATTCTAATAATCATCAACATCAAATTTTTTATCCCTGTAATAGAATTGTCTGTCCTGTTCCGTAATCTCCCTGATGATCCTGCATGGATTTCCGGCTGCAACCACATTGTCCGGTATATCTTTAGTGACAACACTGCCTGACCCTATCACTGCATTGTTGCCTATCCTCACTCCGGGGTTGATGACAGCATTGCCTCCGATCCAAACGTTATTCCCGATTGTAATGCCAATGCCATATTCATAACCTGAATTCCTTGATTTGGGATGGACGGGATGACCTGCTGTAAACAGTGAGACATTCGGGCCTAACATAACATTATCTCCAATCACAACCTTTCCCACATCCAGAATGGTGCAATTGTAGTTTGCCATGAAATTGTCACCTACTTCAATGTTTCTACCGTAATCGCAGAAAAACGGGGCAAATATTTTGATATTGTTACCTGCTTTTCCCAGGATGCTCCTGATGAGCATGTCTATCTTCTCTTTTTCCTGCGGCGGGCACAGGTTAAACTCATAGATTTTCTTTTTATTTTCTAACTGTTCCTCGGCAAGTCCGTCCATCCACGCTCTGTAAGGAAGGCCTGCCTGCATTCTGTCTCTGTGATTCACCTTTATCTTCCGTCTTTATTTCTATTCATCGGCCAGGCCCTTCTCTAACAGGAAGTGCATATTTAGCAAATGTAAAAAATTAATCAAGGGTCACCAAGAGACAGGGGCGCAATAAAGATTGTAGCTCATCAGATAATTGCGGAAGTCAAGCTTAAAGATTCAACGCCGGCATTTTATTTACCTTTTAGTAGTGCTAATGCTTCTTCAACGGTCCCTGTAAAATTAACCCTTCTGCCGCGATTACTCTCCCTGATAAAATCTTTCCAGCTATTGCTTTTCAGGCTTGAAAAGTCTCCTACAATAGCCAGCCTCATCCTGTAATTGGAGAACTTTTGAAGGATCTCTCCGGCTACGCCTGACCCGAGATTAAAGAACTCACTGCTGAATGACTCAGAATGGATGATTACCCTGGAGCACTCTTTTAACCCGACTTCACCAATAATATCAAGGATGTCATCAGTGGAACCTATTTTTACGAAACCTGGCTGGACTTCTGCAATTGTGTCCGGTGAATTTTCATTATGGTATTTGATCATGTGATCAAGTCTGGGCGTTTTCATTTTTATTGCGTTTATAAAGACACTCTCCGGAGCCTTTGTCTCATTCTCTGAATAAATAATTCTTCGATGGGTTCAATTGGGGTTAATAACCGTGCCATCTGTGACCCTGCTTACTGAATATTCAAAGGGAAGAAGATCTGCAACACGCTGTTTGGCTATATCTCCTTCCCACCGTATGCCATAGGGATCGAAAAATCCCCTGTCATCAAAAAAAACTGACTCTTTGGTCATTACAATACGGCTTGTTGGAATTGAGGAATACCAGGCAAGAGAAATTGCACCACTGTACATGAGGTATTTTATCTTGCCTTCATTCACAGTACTGTCTGTTATAACAACAATATTTTCATAACGCAGCTTCACATTTGCCGAGTCCCTGACTGTAAATCCCGCCGAATCGAGATTGTTTGCCCAGAGCTCCCTGAAAAAATGCATCCGCGATCCTAAATAGGCAGTCTTCCTTCGTCTTTCATACTTCTGCTGCTGATTTTCATTTGAGGTTAAGTCTTCCTTGAAAATATAGTTCCCTGTA
>JAQBHM010000124.1:0-6425 GCA_032127795.1 Bacteroidales bacterium
GACTGAAAGCGCTGAGCTGGCCCGGAATACACTTGAGATAGCCATGGAACGCTACCGTCTCGGGTCGCTTTCGGGACTTGAATTCCGCGAGTATCAGAATAATTATCTTAATGCGATCAACAGGCGACTTACCGCCCTTTACCAGGCGAAGATATCAGAGATTGGTCTACGGCTTCTTTCGGGTGAAATCACTGAGTAGCCTGGTTCCTCTTTCTTTTGTAGGCTTTCACACCCTGGATTATCAGCCATGTCACTAATATTGCACCCAAGCCGTACATGACCCAGTCAAGGTATGGCAGGATGTGATCTTTCATGTCATATGCAAAATAGCCGACAACAGCAAGGATGATATTCCAGAGACCGGCACCGAGGAAAGTATACAGAAGAAACGGACCCAGCTTCATCCTTGCCAGCCCTGCAGGGAGTGAGATAAGTTGCCTTACGGCCGGCACCAGACGTCCAATAAAGGTGGAGACCTTCCCGTGATCTATAAAATAATTCTCTGCCTTCTCTATCTTGGCAGGATCTATCAGCAGCAGATGAGCCAGACGCGTTCCGGCAAGACGATAGAGCAGCGGTCTCCCGAGCCAGTACGCCAGGTAATAGTTCACAATGGCACCTGTCATGGCGCCGGCGGTAGAAGCAAAAATAACTCCTGTGAGGGAGAGAGCACCCCCGGCTGCCTTCCAGGCTGCAAAAGGAACCACCACTTCCGACGGAAAAGGTATAAAGGAACTCTCAACAGCCATAAGCAAAAAGATGGTATAATAGTTAAGGTTAGCCATATACCAGTCAAGAACAGTCTGAAATATTTCCATATTATCTCTTTGTGTTAAGTCGGCTCCGGATGAAATAAACCGGTATCCCATCAATACTATTATCAGTCCGGGCCATGTAAACTGCGGTTTGTAAAGAAGAGTCAATAAGGTTAAGGCTCTTCCTGAAAGCGTGGTTATTGTGATCTGACATCTGCCAAAAGCATTGGTGCTCCTAAATTACTAATTATCCGATTTCAAGTAAGGTATTTTTAAAGAATAGTCAAATCTCAGGAATGGAAAAAGAGAATATTACGTTCAGATTCAAAATGAGGTCAGATCGAGAATATATACAAGAGATGCAATAGATGCGCTGCCGGCCTGCAATTCCCTGATGTTAACCTGTTCGAAAGTATCATACCCTGAATGATGATACCAGAAATATCTCTGTATGTCAGGGATATATCCTATAAGCAGTGTTCCCAGCTCCTTCAGTGATGAAATATCAGAGCCTCCGCCGCCCTGGTCAAAATCTCTTATATTGTATGGGGCAAACCATTGCGACAGTGATTTCAGCTTGTCCAGCCTTTCACCGGTGGCATCAAAGCTGAAACCGCGCGGACCCATGACACCTCTGTCAGACTCAATGGCGGCATAATGTTTTTCGCCTTTTCTCTTTGCCTCGGAAGTATATGTTCTGCCGCCGGTGCCGCTCATCTCCTCATTCATGAACATCACAGCCCTGACATTACGCTGAGGCCTGATGCCCAGCCTGGTAAAGAGTCTTATAACCTCAATGCTCTGAACACATCCTCCGGCATCATCATGGGCCCCTTCGCTGTTATCCCAGGCATCCAGGTGCCCGCCTACGGTAATGTATTCTGAAGTCCGTGAAGATCCATAAATCTCACCTATTACATTATAAGAAATGGTATCGGGAAAATTGCGGCAGGTAAGTGTCAGATGCAGTCTCAGTGCCGGATCTGTCATCAGCGCCCGGGAGAGCACTTCCGCATCAATTGTCGATACCGCTGCCGCAGGGACGGGTACAGCATCATTTGAATACCTTGTCACTCCGGTATGAGGATAATCATCAAGAGCGTTGGTAACTGACCTCACAATGACAGCAGAAGCGCCATAGCGTGAAGCCTCTGCAGCACCCTGAACACGCTGGTTCACTCCCCCCCCGTAACCTGCAAATGTGTTAATCAGGGAATTATCCACAGGCCTGTTAAAAAATACAATTTTCCCGTTGATTTTTTCTTTTCCCAGCAAAGCCAGTTCTTCAAAAGACTTCACCTCTACAACTTCAGCCGTCAGGCCTTTATCTCCTGTTCCCACCGACAATCCCAGTGCTGATATCGAAAGTTCCTTTCTTCCCGTTTTCCGCGATCTGATGAATGCAGTCTCCTGTCCCCTCTCCCAGTGTGGTACAGTTACCTCCTGCAGCCACACTGTATCAGCCCCTGCTTCCTTCAATGCATCATATGTGTACCTGACAGCAAGGGCTGCAGCTGCGGAGCCGGGGATCCTCCCTTTTGTCATCTTTGTAAGATAACGGAGATGGTGATAAGCGGTTGTATCTGTCAGAGCCTCATTAAAGACCGATCTGATGACAAGCTCACTCTCCTGGGCCTTCAGTTGGAAGAAGGAAAGAAAAAATATCAGGATAAGGGCCTGCCTAGGCATCAATATTGGCATACTTTGCATGCTTCTCAATGAACTCTCTCCTGGGTGGCACTTCGTCACCCATGAGCATTGAAAAGATGTGATCAGCTTCTGCTGCACTGTCAATTGTCACCTGCCTCAGAGTGCGTGTCTCAGGATTCATAGTTGTAGACCACAGCTGCTCAGCATTCATCTCGCCGAGACCCTTGTACCTCTGAACACCCACACTGGCATCTTTGCCCTGGCCCAGGTCTTTAACGGCGGCTTCACGTTCCTCCTCATTCCAGCAGTAAGTCTCCGTCTTTCCTTTTTTCACAAGGTAGAGAGGCGGAGTGGCAATATATATATTACCATTCTGGATCAGTTCGTACATATACCTGAAGAAAAAGGTCATGATCAGCGTTGTGATATGAGATCCGTCAACATCGGCATCAGTCATTATTATCACCTTGGCATAGCGGAGACCTGTAACATTCAGTGCCATGCTGTCCTCCTCGGTTCCGATATGCACACCGAGAGCGGTAAAAATATTTTTTATCTCCTCATTCTCGTAGATCTTATGCTGCATAGCCTTCTCCACGTTGAGTATCTTGCCCCTCAGTGGCAGAATGGCCTGAAAGCGGCGGTCGCGTCCCTGCTTGGCGGTTCCTCCAGCAGAGTCACCCTCAACAAGGAATATCTCAGAGACAGCGGGATCACGGTCTGCACAGTCAGCCAGTTTGCCCGGCAGTCCGGAGCCTGAGAGGACATTCTTGCGCTGCACCAGTTCCCGCGCCTTGCGGGCAGCATGGCGTGCCGTAGCCGCCAGAATAACTTTCTGAACTATAGTCCTGGCATCCTTGGGATTCTCCTCCAGATAATTGCTGAGGGCCGTGCTGACAGCATTGTCAACAGCTCCCATTACCTCCGAATTGCCCAGCTTGGTTTTCGTCTGACCCTCAAACTGGGGTTCTGCCACCTTTACCGAGATGACAGAGGTGAGACCCTCACGGAAATCGTCACCGTTGATGTCAAACTTAAGCTTGGTGGTCATGCCGGAGTCTTCAGCATACTTCTTGAGAGTGCGTGTGAGACCCCTGCGAAATCCTGCCAGGTGAGTTCCTCCTTCAATTGTGTTTATATTGTTCACATAGGAATGAACATTCTCAGAAAAAGAGTTGTTGTACTGAAGCGCCAGTTCAACAGGTATCTCCCCCTTGTCATGATTAATGTAGACGATCTTGTCAATCAGCCTCTCACGGTTGTTGTCAAGATATTCCACAAACTCCATCAGCCCCCTTTCAGAGAAAAACTCTTCACGTACCGGATGACTGCCGTTATCGTCCTCCACCATCTCGCGCATGTCAGTGAGCGTCAGAAGTATATTTTTATTCAGGAATGCCAGTTCACGCAACCTTGCTGCAAGTATCTCGGCCTTGTATTCTGTCACCTGGAAAATTGTGTTGTCAGGGATGAATGTAACTATTGTGCCTGAAGTCTCGGCATCACCTATCGGAAGCACTTCAGTGACAGGCTCTCCCTTTTCATAGGACTGTGAATATGATTTCCCCATGCGGTGTACCTCCACGGTCATTTTTGAGGAAAGGGCATTGACACATGAGACGCCAACACCATGAAGACCTCCGGATACTTTGTAGGAGTCTTTGTCGAATTTACCGCCTGCATGAAGAACAGTCATGACTACTTCCAATGCTGAACGCTGTTCCTTCTCATGCATTTCAACAGGTATCCCGCGGCCGTTGTCACTTACAGTCACAGAGTTATCTTCGTTTATGACCACATCTATACGGTTGCAGTAGCCTACAAGGGCCTCATCAATGGAATTGTCAACAACCTCATATACAAGGTGATGCAACCCTCTTACCCCGACATCTCCGATATACATCGCCGGACGCTTTCTGACAGCCTCCAATCCTTCAAGTACCTGTATGCTTTCAGCTGAATACCCGCTCTTATCCAGACTCCTCTCTCTCAGTTCTTCGTTACTCATTTCTAAGGAAAATTTCTTTTAATTTTTCAATTGCTAAACAATTGATATTATGTTATTTATTATATCACGCAAAGGTACAAAAAAGGAGCGTATTTGCCTCATCTGTTACGATAAAATGAGGAAAGAGATATGAACAATCTGTTAATCTCTCCCGGGTCACAGACTGTAGGTAAATCCTCCAAGAACCATGAAGTTCTGGGAAGGGTAATAATTCCACTCGTAATACCTGTCATAAGAGATATTGTTTGCCTTGACCCAGAAAGAAAGCACGTGAGAATACCTGTATTCCAGTCCCAGGTTCAGGTTTGCATGCATTGGCAGTACCACTGATGATTCAGGAGCAGGTACCATGGCATGACGGGTTCCCAGCAAAGTGAGTGAAGCTGATCCAATGATCTTGTTTCTGAGATTGTAATCGCCCTTCAGCGTTGCCTCCCACCCCGGTTTATGCCATGCAAAATCCTGACCCGTTAATGAATACCTGTAAATATTACCCATTATTGAAAGAGTGATCTGCCTGTTTAGCGGATAGACCGTCTCACCATGTATTTTCAGCACGTTCCCCTCATCATATACGGGGAGAAAATAATTGCCTACACCTACCGTGTCATTCATAAAGAGCAGCATGTCCTTGAAAAAGGTGTAACTGGCATCAAGTGCATATGTTGCTGATACATTTATATTTCCTGCTATACCAGCAGAAAGGCGCAGTTTATTGTCAGTATTTCTGAGGCTGAAGAGCGTGTCGCCCGGCATGATCCAGGGATTGACATAAGCAGTGTTCTTTGCCTGGTTATTTTCAAGTGAGCCGTCAATTGAAGCCCTGAACCGGAGGAATGAAGGTATCACAGTGAAAGTGAAGGATACATCAGGATAGAAGTAAACATAAGCCTTTTTTTCTCCTCCTGAAAGAGGATAAATGTTTTCCCTGATATCTGCGGCGGCAGTAAAGCCGAAACGGAACCTCCATTCGTCATTACCCCTTGTAATATAGGGGGAGAGTGAAAACAGGTTTCTGGCTTTGCTGTCTATCATATCAGAGAAAATGTAAAGGTCATAGTCTGCCTCGGCACCGACATAAAAGCCGAACATATTTTTTCCTCCCCTGACCCGAAAACCGGGGTTGTGCTGCAGGCCGTCACCCTGTCTTGAAAAGAGATTGTATTTCAGGGCTACATCCAGGTTGAGATCATTGGAGTCTGGTTCCATGGTAAAGTACCTTGCTGTAGCTGTGACATCGTAATAGAGAGACCTTATATCCTTATTTGAGGGATCCCAGCCTGCATTGTCAGTGTCATATCCGTATGCGTACCGGCTCATCTGTCTGAGATCGATGTCAGTATCGAGACGGCTTTTCTTAAAGTACTTCTTGCCGTACAATATTGCCTGATTGTCCATGAAGCCCGCAAATACCCTGGTGGCATCATCGAGGTTTAATTTACCCGCTGAAGCATAGGTCCGGGTAAAGAGTCCGATGGCCCCTTTCTTTGATCTCTCATTTGAAACACTGATTTCAAGGAATGGCGAAAGCCGGGTGCCCAGCCCCAGGCTTACGTATCCCTTCTGCAATTCCGGCAGAGGCTCAGGCGACAGTGCCGCAGACTTTATCTGTGTAACCTTATACTCCGGAGCGAAGTCCCCCGGAGTAAACGAATATTTGAAGTCAACCCTCACCGTTGTGGTGTCTTCAGTTTCCGGGAGAATAGCTCTCTTGGTCGCCTGCTGAAGTGTGGGCTTGTAGGGATTATACAGGGTCACTGATCTTTTAATGGTCTCTTCCTGCGTGGTTTGACCTGAGACAGTGAGGGGGAGCAGAAGTGCCGCAAGTATTATATATGATCTCATTTTCATCTCTTTTCCTTTTTTGTCTGCTGTTAATTAACGCGTGGCTCCGGCACCGTCAGTGGTATCACCAGTAGCTGTCTCCGCATTCAGCTTTGTGAGCCTGCCCCTCGCTTCCTCTATTATACCGTCATCACTGACTGTATAATAATCTATCAGGCTCTGCAGCG
>JAQBHM010000125.1:0-4342 GCA_032127795.1 Bacteroidales bacterium
GTAACTTCAGTCCCGATAAGACTGAAGTTTTTTTAAATATGCTCAGATGAAACGGATAATCATTATTGTCATGGCGCTCCTTGTTGCGATACCGGTTATATCCCAGAAAAAGTCCGCCCTGCTGGTTATAGATATACAGAAATTCTACTTCCCCGGCGGATCTTTGCCTCTTGTTGAACCCGAGGTGGCTGCAGAAAATGCTTTAAAGGCCATTGATAAATGCAGGGCAGAAAATATACCTGTCATTTTTATTCAGCACAACTCCTCAGCAGGGATGGAGATAAGTGATATTGTGAAGCCTGTTGAGGGTGAGGCAATTTTCACCAAGGATGAAGCAAACAGCTTTCTGGGAACGGGTCTTTATGATCACCTGAAAAAACTGGACATTGATACACTGGTCATCTGCGGTATGCAGACCCACATGTGTGTTGAGGCGGCAGTAAGAGCTGCGCACGACTTTGGGTTCAGCGTAATCCTTCTTCATGATGCCTGTGCCACACGTGATCTCAAATTCGGTGACCGTGTGGTATCTGCAGCTGACGTTCATTCTTCAACACTGGCAGCAATGAAGAGTTATGCATCAATTATTTCCGTTGAGGAATGGATAAGAAAGAAGTAACAATCTTGAATAAAGTTGATCCGGTTATTCTTTCAGTTGCTGTGCTTAATATTGTAGCCTCCCTTGCCGGCTTCGACGACAATCGCATCATGCAGTCAGGATATTACTGCTGAAAGGCACCCTGAGATTATGCAAAAAACTTCCCGGAACTATCCCGGCAGCAGCCCAAATGGTGCCAGTAATGGATGTCTTGATCCACTTGTCGCTGAGGATGATTATAGCTTGGGGGCAATTGACCTTCAGGGGTTTTATAGTCCTAGTTTACCTCCCACTGATAATCTATATATTTCCAGGTGAAATCGTCTTTCCCGAATGTCAGGTAAACAAATCCTTCCTCTGACCACCGATAGGGACCGTTCCACCATGCGCCGCAGACTGCCCCTCCTGTGATATACTGCACACCGTTGATATTGATCTCTTCAAGTATGTGAAGGTGTCCCTGAAGTACAAGTTTAAGATTGTGATCCTTAAACAGCCCAATGACCTCCCTGGAGTTATATACTACAAGTGATGAGTCATTCGGCAGAGTTGACCCGCCAAGGACCTGGGTCATGGCTGAGACAAAGGGAATATGAGTGCTGATAACGATAGGTGTCTCTGGAGAAGTATTTTTTAATTCGGTCTTTATCCATTCAATCTGCACAGATTCAACAAGTCCTGTGTAACTGTCCTTTCCGGTATCTTCAATTGAGTTGATAATCATAAATTTCCAACCCTTGTGGGTAAAGGAGTAATATGGTTTCGCAATCCTTTTTTCGAACATCTTCTCTCCGTATTCAGGATTTGCAGGGTCTGCCCCGCTTTTCCGGTAAATGCCGAATATCTCATGGTTTCCCATGGTGTTGTAGACCGGCATCTTTGCCATACTGACAACATCACGGTAAAGGTTGTACAGTGAGTCGGCACGTCCGTACCTCTGGCCAAGAGCATCCATGATAAGGTCGCCGCCGGTAATAATAAAATCAGGGGCGAGGCTGTTAACGGTGTCAAGGGCCTGTTTAAATCCTTCAACCGCATTCCTTTCAGGCTGCAGGTGAACGTCAGTCATAAATGCCACAGAGAAAGCATCTTTATATTCCTTCTCTCTCTTGCACCCTGAATCAGTCAATAGCAAAGATACCATCAGGATCTTGGCGGCCACAATTAAATAAATAGCTTTTCTCTTAAACATAATCATAGATTTTAAATGCATTTGAGTCACTCCGGATTGTCCCATACACTTTAGATCACCACTGGGAGTCCGGTGCACATTAATAGGGGTCACATTCCCTGTAAGCTTCTATCACTCTTTTCTCTCCCTCTATACCCGGGATACTGCGTCCATGTTCCATGCAGATGACACCCTCATAATCTCTTGAGTGCAGATATTTAAATATGTTCGTGTAATTGATCTCTCCGGTGGTCGGTTCATTACGGCCGGGATTATCACCCACATGAAATGCTGCTATCTGATCCCAGCATGATTCTATGTTGGGTATCAGGTTCCCTTCGGTGATCTGCTGATGGTACATATCTTCAACAATCTTTACAGAAGGGCTGTTAACGGCAGTGCACACCTGAAAAGACTGGGGCATCCCGGTGAGCCACAGGCCGGGGTGATCATGAAGGGTATTCAGAGGCTCTATTACAAGTGTGATGCCCTCCGGCTCCATAAATTCAGCGCAATATTTCAGGTTGTCAATGACGTTTGACCTCTGATAGTCAGGGTGCAGTCTCTCATCATATCTTCCGGGAACGACAAGTGCCATTTTGAATCCGGTGCGATGAGCCACCTCTATTCCTTCCAGCATCTTTGTCTTCAGAAAATCTCTTATCTCCTTACCATCAATCACAAAAGAGGTCTTTGAGAAATCTGCATAGAGGACCCAGGGGCCCATAGTCATCCCGAGTCTTTGCACCTCCGCGGCTATTCTCTCCTGAGCTTCCGGAGTACGGTCCGGGAGGCCGTTGTCAAAGAGCGCTGTGAACCCTTTGTCATGCATGAACTTAATGTTGTCAACAGCGTCATCGCTGCCACACAGTCCCCTGAACATTCCGGGTGAAGGTGCAAACTTAAGCCTGAACGGCTTATCAGCATCAGATACCCTTGTTCCTCTCACGTTATTGCCTGCCAGAATCGCCGGTGCCGCAAACAACGCCGATCCGGTTACTGCCGCAGTGGCCAGGAAACTTCTGCGTGATCTCTTTTTATTCATCAACAGCTTATTTTATGCTTTACTCGCCCGGAACAGGCACAGTTTTAACAATATCTACCGGTCCCATAACATAAACATCCGGTCCGAGCTTCAGTTCGGAGTTCATTACCTCCTCCCATGTCACTTTCTTGCCGGTATATGCTGATATGCGGCCCATAATGCCTGCCATTGTAGATGTTGCCACAGCCTCAGCCTCATTGATAGGGTTGCCTGTACGTATTGCCGTTACAAAATCAGTATGTTCCTGGTCATAAGGACTTATAGGAAGCTGATCTGTCATTATTCCCTTTTCGTCCATCTTATAACCTTCATAACTCCATATTTTTGTGCCTGTCTTGTCCCAGATAGTATTCTGGCAGTTGCTGCTGCCCTTGGTGCCCTGCACCCATTCAGAAACATTACCTTCGGTTCCGTTTATCTGCCGGCACATACTGTGAACATGGATCCCTCCCTCATAAATGAAATCGGTGCTGAACATGTCATACTGGTCGCCGGTAACACGACGGTGACGGGCACCGAATGATACTGCCGATACCGGCTTTTTACCGGTGAACCAGTTCACCACATCAATGTTATGAACATGCTGTTCTACGATATGGTCACCCGACAGCCAGCTCCAGTTTACCCAGTCGCGTATCATGTATTCCATCTCACTCCATGACGGATCAGGATTCCGATACCACAACTGGCTCTGATTCCAGTAGCAGTTTGCAGAGACTATGTCACCTATCATTCCATTCTGCACCCTGGCCCATGTGGCAACGTAATCATGCTGGTGGTGACGCTGGGTCCCAGTAACCACTGACAGTTCCATCCCTTTTGCTTTTAGCCCCGTAGCCATTATCTGCCTGGCACCTGCAGGGTCAACAGCCACTGGCTTCTCCATGAATACATGTTTTCCTGCGCTTACAGCAGCCTCAAAATGCATAGGACGGAAAACAGGAGGTGTAGCCAGGAGAATAATATCCACACCTGAGTCAATTACTTTCTGAAAAGCGTCAAAGCCAACAAAACAGTTTTCATCGGCAACCTCAACCCCGTCTTTTGCCAGACGTTCGCGGCATGAAGTTACTCTGTCAGTGAAAACATCTCCCAGGGCTGAGATTGTCAGGTTAGGTCCTGAATTGAGGAAGTTTATGGCAGCACCGGTCCCACGGCCTCCGCATCCGATAAGCCCTGCCTTTAACAGCGGACCGTCCGGGGCTTTGTCAAGCATGACGGGCATCACTACCTCTTTACCCTTGTTTGATGAGCATGATGTAATAATTGTCGGAACAATGATTCCTGCAGCACCTGCAACGGCAGCCTTACCCAGGAAATTTCTTCTTGATATACCAGCGTTTTTCATGATTGTGTTATATATGATTCAAAGTTAATATTTTGGCATTACCTGTTATGTATTGTCTGTAAAACATACCACTTCAATCCCTCCTCACTCTTCCCTCTTCACTTTTCACTTTTCACTATTAACTATTCCCTCTTCACTTTTTACTTTTCACTATTCACTATTAACTATTCCCTCTTCACT